>CAMAVB010000094.1 GCA_945861465.1 Candidatus Kuenenia stuttgartensis | reverse complement strand
TGCGAATCCTGGGGGGTTTGCGCAGAGCGAATTCCGCTGTGGTGTGTGCCCAATTCCGATCCAGCGATAAACTCTCATCACTCCCTGGCAATTTTCAAAAATTCTCGACTCGGTCCATTCGGAAAAACTGCCCTATCTCGACAGCCTGCTTGCGTGGATGGTAGCCCCGTCTGGCAACCAGATCGCGACGTCAATTCCACGTTGCTTGCACGCCACCGAGCTTGTCTCGGTGGTAGCTTCGTTTGGGTCAGCAACGTGCACGGCAGCCAGATTCGCTTCCACTTGGGCAAGCCAAGTGGAAAGCAGTGTGATCGAATTGGTGCCGAGATCTGGTTGCCAAATTCGGCTTCCACCTGGACGAGCCAGGGTGGAAAGCCGAGAATACGTCAAGCCGGTGCATTATATGATCCTCGCTGACAACACGGGCCGTTCAAATCCTGCATCATAAAAACGCGGCGACAACCCCAGATTTCTAACAGCACAACCCCCCCAAAAAAAACCCGGGGTCTATCGCATCGGGCCATTAACGGAATTTGATTTGGAAGGAGTCTGATCTGGTCAGATCGGAGCGGCCCAGGCTTCCGTCAATGGCATGGCAGCGGCGCTCGGGTTGCCTCCAGGCAGAGCCCGGTCTTCCGCAACGAGCAGGCATCGGGTTAAGGACCGCTCGAGAAATAACGGTCTCTTTTTATACCCCTCACCCTGCCCTCTCCCCTTCCAGGGGAGAGGAGGATGCGGTCAATTATTTCTCGAACGGTCCTAAACCGTCAGCGAATCTGCCGGACCTGAGGTGCAGTCAGCAACGCCGCGATGCCCATGCCGCCGCCGATGCAGAGTGCGCCGATCGCCGAGCGCGATTTGCCATGGGCGATGTTCCATGCCAGATGTGTCAGCAGTCTCGCGCCGCTGGCAGCCAGCGGATGGCCGATGGCGATGGCGCCCCCTTCTCGATTGAATTCGATCCGGTGGCCATCAAGAGTTTCGGCAAACGTCGGCTCGGCGGAAACATCCAGCGTGAGGTCTAATGCCTTCAGACAAGCCAATGTCTGAGCTGCGAAGGCTTCGTTAATTTCCAGTGTGTCAATGCTGGGCCAGTCTCGTTTTGTGCGTTGCATCAAAGACGTAATCGCATGAACCGGTCCAAGTCCCATCCGCGCTGGTTCGCAGCCGACGACGACTCCGTCGATCCATTCTGCCAGGATTGGCCAGCCGTGGGATGCCGCAAATTCCTGCTCGGCCAGTAACACGACAGCTGCACCGTCGTTGATGCCGGACGCATTTCCCGCCGTCACCGTGCCGTGAACTTCGGGTTTCTGAAACACGGGCTGCAACAGCGCCAATTCGGCGGTTGTGACATCTGGCCGCGGATGTTGATCAGCGGTCAATTTTCCGGTGGCCACCACTTCGTCAACAAAATCACCGCGCGACAGAGCCGCACCAAACAAATGCTGGCTGCGTGCTGCAAACGCATCCTGAGTCTCCCGTGAGATATCGAACGCCGTCGCCAGTTCTTCCGCCTGTTCGCCCATGTGACGATTGTCGAAGCTGTCGATAAGCCCGTCGCGCTGCATGGAATCGACCGACGCTGCAAAATCCGGCTGCTGCCCTTTTCCCGGTCGCGCAACCAGCAAGTGTGATTGAGACATTGATTCCGTGCCGCCGGCAAGCACGGCTCTTGCTTCACCCGCACGAATCGCACTGACGGCCATCAGCGCGGACTGCATCCCGGAGCCGCACATCATGTTGACTGTCGATGCTGATATCTTCACGGGAAGTCCGAGCCGGATCGCCACCTGTCGAGCCACATTCATCCCATGACCGGCCGCCAATACGTTTCCCAGAATCACCTGATCGATCAGCGTGTGATCAATGCCTGCTAGGGCCGCGTGGCCCGCGACCACGGCCAGGTCCACAGGTGATAACTCAGCCAGGGCTCCGCGAAATCGACCAAACGGGGTCCGTTTTGCAGCAACAATCACAATACGCTTCATAGATGATCTCCATGCACTTAAACCGCACGTGGTTGGAATTGATCGATTCCTTCGGCGAGCGGGGGATGTCAATCCCCTGATTGACCGCGTGGTTGCCCCGGAAATCAGGGGACTCACGTCCCCCGCTCGCCGGTGAGCACCAGAATTCTCACGAATTCTGCAACAAAAAAAATCCGGATCTCAATCTAAACATGGTTTCGGTGCCTCCGGACGAATTTGCATTTGGGCAACAGTTCGAATGATGGGAGCAAATTCCATCCGGTCAACGACATCTCGCTGCACATCAATGCCGGGAGCCACCTCGATCAGTTCGAGCCCCTCAGGCTGCAGGCGAAATACGGCGCGTTCGGTGACGAAGAGAATATCCTGACCAGCGGCGCGGGCTAAAGGACCGCTGAACGAGATCTGTTCCACCTGCCGCACAAATTTCGCGACGCGCCCCTCGTGTACGATTCTCAGTTTGCCGTCGGCATACGCGACTTCCAGCCCGTCTGTTGTCAACGTCCCGCAAAACACCAGTCGCCGCGCGTTTTGAGAGATATTGACGAACCCACCGACGCCGGCAAAGCGCGTTCCGAATCGCGACACGTTGACGTTGCCCTGTTGATCCACCTGTGCCGCACCCAGCGCGGCGAAATCCAGACCGCCGCCATCATAGAAATCGAACTGGGACGGCTGATCAATAATGGCTTCGGGATGACTGGATGCCCCGAAGCTCAGCCCGCCGGCCGGGATGCCACCGATCGGGCCACTTTCCAGAGTCAGCGTCACTTCCGACAAGAGTCCGCGTTCAGCAGCAACCAGTGCAATTCCTTCTGGCAGCCCGATCCCCAGATTCGCAATCGCACCCGGTCGCAGTTCGTCACACGCCCGGATCGCAATGATTCGTCGTGCATCGATCGGTGCGTGAGGCCTGTCAATTTTCGATGGAGTTGAACCAGACTGCCGCAGCGGCACAGTGTCAGCCGCAGCACAAAATGCAGGATTGTAAGGTTCTGCAAAGGTCTGCCAGTGTTCGTGTTCTTCGGCCAGGACAATATGAGTCACCAATCGTCCGGGAACTCGCACTTGCTGCGGCGGTGCCGGAGTCTCCAGAATGCGCTTCACCTGCGCGATGACAATCCCGCCCTGATTGTGTGCGGCCTGAGCGATCGGCAGAACGTCGCCGATGACCGCTTCCTCGTCCATCACGAGATTGCCAAATCGATCTGCTGCCGTGGCGCGAATCAGTCCGACATGAATCGGGAAAGCGTGATACAGCAGCCAGAATTTTCCTCGCAACGTGACTCGTTCGACCATTTCTTCAGTCGTCTTCGCATTCAGCCTGCCGCCGCCGTGCGCTGGATCGATGAATGTACCAAACCCCACCTGAGTGATGCATCCTGGACGCCCGGCAGCAATATCACGGAACAAATGGCAGATGACACCCTGAGGAAAGTTGTAGGCTTCGATTTCACCGGCCAGGGCCAGCTGCCCCAATTGCGGACACAAACCCCAATGCCCGCCAATGACGCGGCGTAAGAGGCCCGGATGCGCCAGATGATTCAGGCCGCGCGTCTTCCCGTCACCCTGACCAGCCGCGTAAACCAGCGTCAAATCACGCGGACCGTGTTGCGAAAGAAATCGTCGTTCCAACGCAGCAGTCAGCGACTCCGGATGCCCCGCCCCGACAAAGCCTCCACAGGCGACTGTCATTCCATTCCGAATCTGCATGACCGCATCGTCTGCCGAACAAAGTTTGGCATCCAGCGGGGTCTGATTTTCTGGTTGTATGGACATAGCTGGATCAAGTGTATTCCGGCGAGCGGAATTCGTCAGCTTGCCGGTACATTGCGATTTTTGATTTTTGATTTTTGATTTGCGATCCGAAATTCCAAATTCCAAATTCGAAATTCCAAATTTGCTTTATCCCCACCAGCCGCCGTTGACATGCAGCGTCTGGCCGGTAACGTAAGATGACATGTCGCTGCACAGATACAGAATCACGGCTGCGATTTCGTCCGGTTCGCCAAATCGTTTCATCGGAATCTGTGCCAGCATGTGCTCACGGGCTGCTTCCGGAATCGAGGCACCCATTTCTGTCAGCACAACGCCCGGTGCGACTGCGTTCACATTGATCCTCCTTGACGCCAGTTCGCGGCTGAGAACTTTGGTGAAGGCCATCACGCCGGCTTTCGCCGAAGAATAGTTCGCCTGCCCGTAGAATCCGACGACACCGGAAATTGAGGCCATATTGACAATGCGACCACCGTCCTGCAGAAACGGCAACACCGTTTGACTGACTTTGAAAACTGCCGACAAATTCGTATCCACGACCGCATCCCATTCATCATCCGTGAGGTTTTTCACAGACCGATCGCGCAGAATGGCAGCGTTGTTCACTAGAAAATCAATGCGTCCGAACTTGGCTTTCACTGCTTCAAAGAAAGCGGTCATATCCGCGCGGCTGCGAACATCTGCCGCCATGACAAGTCCGGCATCGCCCCATTCTTTCGCAGCGTCTTCGGCCCGCTGACGACAGACGCCGGCTGCGTCGTCAAAATAGTTCACCGCAACCTTTGCCCCGGCGCGCAACAGCATCCCCGCCGTGGCTTTGCCCAGCCCCTGAATGCCGCCCGTAATCACGGCCACTTTGCCGGACAAGTCGATCGAGATCATTTGCGAATTCCTCGGTTGCAGTAACTGGACTCTCTGAGTCGAGTATTACGAACAACTCGACTCAGAGAGTCAAGCTACTTGCCGTCCGTGGGGCCAATACTCACGCTGATGGCGTAAAGCCCGAACATTTTGTATAACCGAGGGATTTCGTCCTTCCTCCATGCCTGCCGTTGAGAGCGCTATGCTGTTTACATCCGTCGATTTTCAGAAGTCCGGCAAGCAGCAGGGCTGCATGCAGGTGCCGTATTCGCACAATCTTGGTGGCTGGGCTAATGTGATGATTCCCATCACGACTGTGGCCAATGGCACTGGCCCGACGGTGTTGATTCTTGGCGGCAATCACGGAGACGAATACCAGGGTCAAATCGCCGCGATGAAACTTGCACGGGAACTGACACCTGACATGGTGACAGGTCGTATCATCCTGATCCCGTCGCTGAATTTCCCCGCAGCCCGTGCAGCGACGCGATTGTCGCCGCTGGACGGGATGAACATGAATCGTGCGTTTCCTGGCAGTCCGGAAGGCAGCGTTACGAGTCAGATCGCACACTTTCTCACGACGGTGCTGTTCCCGCTGAGTGACGTGGTAATCGACATTCATTCCGGCGGCCGCAGCATGGAATTCGTGCCTTGTGCGCACATGCATCTGGTTTCCGATGCGGAACAACGCCGGAAAATGCTGACGGCGATGCTCGCATGGAACACCGATTTTTGCTTTTTGTACGCCGACATTGCAGGCAGCGGACTGCTCCCCGTGGAAGCGGAGAATCAAGGCAAACTTGTCGTCACGACGGAACTTGGAGGCGGTGAATGTATACCTGCCAGCGTGCATCGGATCGCTCAGAGCGGGCTGCGAAATGTGCTCATTCACGTCGGAGCCCTGCGTGGACAGGAACAGACACGCGAGAGTCTCGGCAAAGCACCGACGATCCTTACCCAGGCATTGAATCGTGAAGATTACGTTCTCGCCCCGGAATCTGGCGTGTTTGAAGTCTGCATCGAGCTCGGTGAGCATGTGCAAAAAGGCGACACCGTCGGTCACATCCACCATCTGGAACGTCCCGATCGTCAGCCGGAAACGATCATCGCGCTGAGCAACGGTTACCTTGTCACAATGCGTGCCCCCTGTCTCACACAACAGGGCGATTGCGTGGCTGTGATTGCAAAACAGGTAAGCCTCGACGACGTCCGCAACGCATGAAAGCAGGGGCATTTCGTCTTTTAACGAGGGCATTGCCCGTAACCGATAGTTGCCGGTCACTCCGTGGCGGGAAGACTCGCGTCGGAGACACGAGCAACAATGATGTGCGCACGAAACAGAATAGTGCTTTGTCAAGCCAACAAATTGGGGTTGAGTCTGCCACAAAATCAAGTCTTGCCAATGCACGAATTAGTCCCTGGCGGACATTTTACCGATTGTGAACATCGACAGCTTCAGCAAAGCGATCAAGGGAGAGAAGTGCTACTGTCACAAGTCGGCGTGAAATTTCGTCGGGACATAGTTCATACCGCCGACGAGCGAACTTCAAAGCCTGCGTGCCGTGGCCGCAAGCCAGGGAGTTCAGACAATTCGTGTGAAGCTCCCGTGCGTTTCTTCGAATTGCCAGAACAAGCCTCAGGTCACAGCGGCATCTACGGCACTCGGCTGCCAATGCTGGCTGCCGAGCATCGCATGTGGGACAGCGAAATACATCCTCGTCGCCCTGAATCCCGGTCACACATCCTCCAGATAAAACAGCAGGTCATTCAGTTGATCAGATAACTCATGCAAGGCATCAAGATCGTTGGTTGATTTCGCCACCTGGATCCGATTGATGAGCTCGCGTATTTCTTCCGCGTCCTCAACTCCCGCCTGTCCGATCATCCGACGCGCGGTGGTAATAAGTTCCTCAGCATTCCGAACCATTGGGTCGGTATTGTCTGATACCGCAGCACCATGAGGATCGACCTGTGTCCATTTTGTTGAGGGACTTTCGCCAAAGACATCGGCAAGATTGTCCGCAGCATTCTGACGGTCTGATTCGTAGCAGAAACTCACGGCATTTTTTACGGTGAGCTGTGTTTCGAGTCCCGTGGAGCGTTCGATTGCGGTGACCTTCAGCATGCCGTCCAGATTGAGGTCAAATCGAACCAGGATCTCACTTCCTTCGCCTGCGTTTGTATCAAGCCCCTCGAGCATAAATTCGCCAATCGACTCGTTGAACGTGACGTCTTCATGTTCGCCCTGCAGGACATGAATCCTTGCGGCTTGCTGACCCTCTTGCGCAGTGTAGTAGACTTCAGAACAGGTTGCGGGCAGCGCCGCATTTCGGTGGATGACCGGAGAAAAACACTTGTGCGACATTCGACCTCGCATTTCGCCGCTGCATTGAATTCCCAGGGTGTGTGGTGTGATATCGATGAGCACGCTCCCGACATCGACGCCGGCCACCAATGCCCCTTGAATCGCCGCCCCCATGGCGACACACAGATCAGGGTCAATCTCCAGATGCGGATCGTGCTGCAGCTGATCTCTCAGCATTTGATGTACAAGTGGCGTGCGACTGCTTCCGCCGACCAGGATGACGCGATCGATCCCGGACGCCATAAGTTTCGCATCCGCGAGCGCTGCATCTACGCAGTTGATGGTCTTCTGGAGCAACGACTTAATCAACTTCTCATAGGCATGTCGGTGGACGTCCATTCGGAAGTGCAGCGGCTGACCGTCTTTTTCGGCAATAAACTCTTCGAAAATCGTAACAACTGCTTCCGACGACAGTTGCTGTTTTGCCCGTTCCACCGCCTGCAGCATTCTGGAATGAGCTACCGGGATTGTTCGCAAATCGACGCCGTGTGTGTTGCTGAACACGTCGCACACGTAGTCCAGCAGCAGTTGGTCGAAGTCGTCTCCACCGAGCTGTGTGTCTCCATGGCTGGCCAGGACTTCAATCACTCCTTTTTCAATCTGCACAATTGAGACATCGAACGTCCCGCCACCCAGGTCATAGACCAGCAGCCGCTCATTCTTTTCCGAGTGCGGCTCGTAGGTCAACGTCGCAGCTGTTGGTTCGTTGATGATCCGCACGACTTCGAGTCCGGCCAATTCTCCAGCCAGACGCGTAGCCTCGCGCTGGTGCTCACGGAAATAGGCAGGGACAGTGATGACGGCCTTCGTGACAGTCCGCTCAAGTGCAGCTTCGGCACGCTCACGCAGCGTGCGGAGAATGATGGCCGAAATTTCCTGCGGCGAAAAGTCTCGTTCAGCAACACGAACCTTGATGTCCTGCCCCATCTTTCTCTTGATGGATTTCACCGTCCGCTCCGGAGCGACCAGTGCCTGGTTGCGAGCGGCTTCTCCGACCAGCAGCTGACCATTCGCGGCAAAGCCGACTACAGACGGGAGCGTCGCAAGGTGTCGTTCATCCTTGAACATGACCGGTTTGCCATCCTGCACAAGTGAAACAGCGCTGTTGGTTGTGCCAAGATCAATGCCGATGATAGGTTCCATTTCGAATCCTTTCTGGAAACTGTCGATGAAGCAATTGCGGGAGTACGAATACCCCTCGCCTTACGGTCTATAAAATATGCCGGACTGGTTTGCAATGCTGAAACACCTGAATCAGTCCTGGGATCCCTTAAATTGCATCGTCCGACCCAATCGGCACAGAACGCACTCCAACAACAGCCCGGACTTCCGCAAATCGAATGACGCGACCCGATTGCGAATAGCCGGGCCGGACGACTTCCACGACGGTCTCTGGCGGGAACTTATCCGATTCGATGATCTCCACGACCGTCATTTGGGATGGGTCGATCAAGCCACCGCAGTCGTTCATTCGTACAATACCCAGATCCTGCAGAGCACGATTCAATCGCAACTGGATCTGTGCAAACCCCTGCATCAGGCTGGCAAATTCCGTCCCAGTGGCCTGACGCACAGAATCGCCAGCAACCGATCGCAATTCCGCGAACCACCCTCGAATCAGCCAGCGTCTCCATGCGGGCAACCGCTGATAGGTCTGATCGAGGCGTTCCTGAACGCGGGTTGGTGCCAATCCTTGAATTCGTTCGCACGTCGACTGGAATGCTTTCGCAGCTCGCAGAATTCCTTCATCCAGCCCGATCAAAGCTTCCACAACCGGCCGAACAGCGCGGTCAGCAGCCTCGCGCTCCTTTGCCTGAACGGACTTAAACTCGCGGCTCGCCGTTTCCAGTCCACTGAGTGACTGTTCCACCATAGATTCCAGGTTTCGCGTGCCGCGTGTGTGGAGCTTGATTTCATGGCGGAGCGCGGTAAACGCTTCCGCTAACTGTAACAGTCCCACTGACCGAAGTTCAGCAGGGGCATCACTTGCCGCTTCAGCACCGGGCTCGCCCTCATCAGTGGCTTCAATGGCCCGTGGTTCAGCCAGCGAGTCCATCTCTTCACTGGTCTGAATCAGCCAGGTACGCAACTGGTTCAGAATCGCTTCGTGATCGTGGATGAGCGGTTTCATGATCGCCCAAGCGACAACAAAAACTCTGTGGGGAATCGTCGATCGCGAATGTCCGGCCTGTTTTCCTGCAGGATGCTGTCAATGGTCTGATGCGATTGAACGTCGAACAAGTGATTTTTCAACCGCTTCATCGGATCGCGAACTGCGTCGTATGCAGCCCGGATCGCCGCAGCGCGGAGCGGTTCGCGCTCCGGGGGAAACTGCCGTACAAGTTCCAGATATCTGCTGCGAATCTCCGCCTCGCCGGCATTACTCGGAATACCAAGTACAACGTAATGATCCTGCACAATGCACTCCAATTGACAGTGAATAATGAAAAGGAATTGACGCGGTCTATATCACGACCGCTTCCTTCCGGTTCCCCTCGATCGACCTGACGGCATCGGACGTTGCCGCGATGTCTCCCCTGCTTCGTGCTGCATGTTTTTCGCGACAGCCGCCAGCACCTCGAGCATAGCTTCCTGAAATGTCAGTCCATCACTTTCTGCGATCTCAAGCACAGTGCTGCGAACATCCGGCGGCATGGAACGCTCGATCATGGCCAGTATTGCAGGTTCGAAACAGGCGATTGCTGCGCCGTCATCTGCTGCGCCGTCTTCGTCTGTACCCATTCCCAGCATCTGCCGCATCGCCGGCGGTATCTGGAAGCCCTCCGCGTCGCCACTGACTGTACCGAAAGCTCCTCCGTCTGCGCTGTTGAAATCTCCGGCTTCTTCGGACGTCATGAAGCGATCGTATCTGTGTTGTTGCTCAATGCGATCCTTAACCGTGGACAGATTCGTCATGGCGATTTCAAGTTCCTGTGCCGTGAGCTTTGACGGACCGGAATTGTGATTGCGGATCGCGGACGAAAACGACTCCTCAATACGCAGCTCGTTTTGTGCAGTATGCTGACGATGCAACAGTTCCATGCCGACCCAGTAAGCGAAATGTGGCACAATCGGGAACTTTGCAACACCCAGGTCAAGCAGGTCGGAGCGAAAACGTTTTTGTGTTGGGAAGTATCTCAGGAACTCACAAACAGACTTCAGATCCTCAGCCTGCCAGGAAATCTCCTCTGCTCTTTTGAGATACTTGGTCAACAATCGCTCATGGCCAGCCCGACCAACATAAGCCGTTTGCGTTGTCCGCATCCGCACCAGAAACCGAGCGATGCGACCGGCCGTATCACTCGTGACTGGTTTCGTAATCTCTTTCGACAGTCGGTCGTCAAATTCCCTGCGAACGCTGGTTTCCAATCGAAGAATCGCTGCCAGACTACTCATCTGCATCCAGATGAATGCAGATTCTTCAAGCTTCGCCAGCGCGGTGTCCAGATGCAGCTGAGCTCCATCCGGATTTCCGGCTTTGAGCTCAATTCCCGCACGAAACAGATCCAGGGCACATGGATCATTGTCTGCAGAGTTCAGTTCCGCTGCATCGTTGATTTCCTGACGGGCCGCTTCAAACTGGCGTTTCAGCACCAGACCGCGAGCCATTGTCAGCTTCTGATTCCAGGTGAGCGCCGCGATCAGGGGATCACGCGGACGCAGCCTCTGAGCTGTTCGCAGGTAGCCTGCCGCCTCACCAGGGTTGTCCTTCGACAGTTGGTAGCTGGCCATCCAACTTGCCGCTTCAAAGCTATCCGGTTGGCTCTTTATCAAATTTTTCATCACACCTGCGGCTTTTTCGATCTCTTCGCTCTGCTCATAGTGCTTCACCAGATGCAGGTAACTGCTCTCAAGCTGCGGACAGACCGCAATACTCCGCTCGAAGTATCGAATGGCCGCCCTGACGAGACGGTCAGCAATGGCAGCATCTTCTGCATCGAAATCAAACCCTTCTGTGTCGAACGACTCTGCATGGCATTGAAACACCTCAGCGATGTGGTGATAAACGAAACCTGCCGAGATGCTCTTTTCGGCTTCCGAAAGAAAGTCCAACTGCTGAAGATCTGCGACATACGCCACCCACTTAAGTTCGACGTCATCAAGGCTGCTGGGATCATCGGGATGTTCGGCCAGCAATGCTCGGCTCCTGTTCCAGAGAGGATCAAACTCTGGTGCCGGTCCGATTGCCGCCAGCTCGTCGAGCACTGCTGCCGAGGAGTTTCGCACGGCCCACTTCCATACCAGATCCACAACCTGGCGGATGATTTTTTCATGCGAACTGGTGTACCTTTGCTGAAGCAGACGATAGGTGCGGAAAAAAGGCTTCCAGTTCTGCTGCTGCCATTCGACCGAAAGCTGTGTCAGCAGAGTGATTAACGGACCAGCCTCAGACGTCAACTCCAGACGCCGCACACCGTCTATCGCGGAAATATCCGTCTTTTCTTCGGCGCTACCAGGCAGATTTGCCGCCAGCATCAATGATCTGGCAATTCGCATCGCAGGACGGCCTGCTTCAAGTCGTGACCAATTCGCTTCCGCCCGTTCATTATCACGTGTATAGAACGCCGAGAGTCCTCGCACAAAGAGCCGCCAGTCAGAAAGAGGCGATCCACGCGAGATCACCGCCAGCAGCTCAATCGCACGATTGTCGTCACCTGCTTCGACGGCCAATAATGCTTCGCGGACAGCTGTCAGATGCAGCGGCAGATCCGCATAGTTCGGGACCGCAAGATTCTTGTTAAGCACGGCTCGGTCTGCGATTTCGATCAACAGCGAGGGATCCGCCTCCAGGGCGGCATTCGTGCTTGAACCCATTTCGCCAAGTAATACCCGGAGCCGAGCGACACCTTCCAATACGCCTGGCGTTGTGGGGCGAAATGCCACCAGATCCGCCAGCACGGCCTTCGCATCGGTGAGTTGCTGAACATGATGGAGCTGCTGAATTCGCACCAAAAACGCTTCTTCCAGAAGCGCTCGATTCTCCGCGATGGCTTCCGTGCGAAAACAAAGCTTTGCTTCCTTCAGCGCCTCCCGCGCATTGCCCTTATCGAGCTGACGGCGGACTCCTTCGCGAGAGGGAATGTACCTGTCGTGACTCTTGTCTTTCCTGCGTGACACCCGCTCGCTCCATCTGTGTGTTGCCAGTATTTCCTGGCCGGATCGTAACATACCGTCGGCCCGCTTCAAGTGTGCTCAACCAGGCAGATGCACCCTGCCGGAATGGACGTTCCCCTTGGCAAACGATCCGATGCGCCTTACTGTTCATGAATCTCAAGGCGACAACGCCTGAAACTGAGCTGAAATTCCCTGCCCATCCAGAACAGAAATACCATGCCGCGAATTCTCATTGCTGAATGTAAACAGGAAGTATCTACCTTCAATCCGCATCTCAGCGGATACAAAGATTTCGGAATCCGGCGAGGGCGTGAACTGATCGAATACCACCGCACCGTGCGCAATGAAGTCGGCGGTGCGCTGGTCGTCTTTGAGGCGGCAGGCGTCGAAATTGTTCCCGCATACAGTGCATTCTTTATTTCTTCCGGCGGTACGCTCGCCAAAGCAGCCTGGGAACGAATTGCTGCCGAGTTCCTCGACGCGATCCGTGCTGCTCCGCCGGTCGATGGCGTGTATTTCTGTATGCACGGGGCCATGGCCAGTGAGGAAGAACATGATCCCGAAGGCTGGTTGCTGTCAGAAACACGCAGGATTCTGGGAGACGACATTCCCATCGTGGTTTCACTGGATCTGCACGGCATTCTGACCGACCGGATGGTGGAACACAGTGATGCGATCGTCGCATACCACACTTATCCGCATGTGGATTTCTTCGAAACGGGTGAACGGGCGGCCCGGTTGCTCCTGAAAATCGTTGCAAAAGAAGTCAAACCGGTGACGGCGAAAGTGGCGATCCCGGCACTGGTGCGCGGTGATGAGCTGATTACGGCCACCGGGCGATTTGGTGAATGTATTCGCCAGGCGCAGGCGGTCGAGTCCGGTCCGCGCGGGCTTTCGGCCGGGATGTTTATCGGCAATCCATTTACCGATGTTCCGGCGCTGCAGACCTACAGTTTTGTAGTGACCGACAACGACATCGACCTTGCGAAACGCGAGGCGTTGCTGATTGCGGCGAAGTTCTGGGAACACCATGCCGTCATGCAGGTGCCGCTTGTCAGTCTTAATGAAATGGCAAGAATTGCGCTGGCACATGCAACAGGCACCATTGCTCTGGTGGATGCCGCCGACGCCACAAGTTCCGGCGCGTCGGGTGACAGCAATGCGATTCTGCGAAAACTGATGGAAGCGGAATACAAGGGCCGAACATTGCTGCCCATCGTTGATGCCGCTGCCGTGACAGTCGCCTTCGCTGCCGGAATCGGTGGCAGACTCGAGACGACGATCGGTGGGACACGCGATCCGGGACGCTTTCAACCGTTGAGGATTACGGCCACGGTGCGATTGCTTTCCGACGGTCGATTTCGCAGTGAGTCGTTTGGTGAAGAGTGGCTGGCTGGCCCCACAGCCGTGCTGGAATCAAGCAACTTCACGATCGTCGTCAGCAGCAATGCCATCAATCTTTACGATCGGTCTTTCTACTTTGCGCACGGCCAGAATCCGCAGAACTTCGATGCGGTCGTGGTCAAATCACCGCACTGTCAGCACCACATGTATGCCGACTGGTGCGCGAAAATGATCAATGTGGACGCCCCCGGTTCATCGTCCGCCAACCTGCCGTATCTGGGCCATACGCGCTGTCCGCGTCCGATATTTCCACTGGACAAGAATGTCGAATTTCTGCCTGAGTCGAGGGTTTTTAAGAGGCAGTGATGTCAGGCATTTCGCGCGGCAGACAAGGATGATCCGCTGCCTGCGATTGTTGTCCTCAACATCGACTTCAGTGGAACCTCGCCCATTTGAATCTGTTCGAATGAAAAAAAAGCGTATTCACATGCTGATACGGAATCCAATTTCTGTCAAAACCGCAATTCCATCCCGACACTGTAATCTGGTCGCCAGAGCCTTCTGCAGATTTCGGAATACTCCCACGTAATCGACGATCAATCCGCTGTTTTTGTCCTTGAAGACTCGATTCGCCCGATCAATCGTCTGCATCAGGGTGTGATTCTTCATCGGCTTGTCGAGATAAATCGTGGAAACTGCCGGAGCATCAAATCCGGTCAGCCACATCGCACACACAAAGACCAGTCGGAATGGATCGTCCGCGTCCTTGAATTTGGTCTCCATGTCTTCGTTCACCATACGAAGACGGTGAGGTCCGATGTTGAGTCCCTTTTCCTGAAACACATCCACTTCGTTCTGCTGCTGCGACACGATGACAGCCATGTCGGTGTTTTCCATGAACTCGATCTGACTTTGGAGTTCTCGACGTTTCCCGACACTGAATTCTGCCACGTCCTCAGCAGCCAACGAAAATCCTTCAGTTACCCCCAGAACTGTGACATCAGACCGGATCGGCACTGGCATCGCCGCCGACTGAGCTTTCAAACCCCCAAGGTACGCCTTCCAGTATTTCAGGACTTTGTCATACATCCGGACCGCAGTCAGCTTGTCGATGCAGATCACTATTCCTTTGCCGCTCTGCTTTCGGCCCATGAAGTGAGCGACAATATCCTCCGCGGCTTTCTCCATGCGATCATCGCGAGTGATCAGGTGATATTCACGAGCAAACTCTCGCTCCAGCTTCTTCTGCTGATCAGCATCCAGTTCTGCCGCATCGATCAGGGCTTCAAGATCTTCCTTGAAACTGTCATTGGCAAGCTGCAGTTCCGGAATACGATTTTCATAGAACAGCGGAACGGTTGCACCGTCTTCGATCGACTGCTGAAAATTGTAGATACTGACATAATCGCCGAAGACTTCCCTTGTCTTTTCTTCACCTGCCATCAACGGCGTACCGGTGAGTGTCTCAATGGCAAGGTTGATCGCATCGCTGGGCAGATCGGGATTCAGTTTTTGCAGGGCAGTTCGCAGCTTTGGAATGAGAATAACTTCTGCCGTAGTTTCTCGCCCGAGCGTCGAGCCGCTGGTGCCGACCTTTTCGTAGAAACAGCTGGCTGTTTCGTATTCGAGCTCAGAAAACAGCTCGATTGTGGGCTGTTCAATGAGTGCATCTTCCGAATAGTCGGTGTTCATATCATCCATTCGTTTAACGGCGAGCCGCAGGCGTAGGCGCATCATCGAGGCTGCCGTATCATACCGATTCACCACACAGCCGCACCTCGTTTCGCGCCTTGGCGAGGCATTTGAACAGAATCCGCCTACGCCTGCGGCTCGCCGTTAAACGATTTTTCGCACGTATCTGGCGTTGGGGACTGTCATGATCCACGGGTATCACGTCATTCTGCCGATGTATGGCTTCTGGCTTCCAAATGATCCGCGCGGTTCATGGTCGGACTTTGTGCGGCGATGGGAGATCGCCCGATTTGGAAGGCCTTTGAAGATGCTCGAACGAAAAGAGCTCAATGAACTCACGGAGGAAGAGATGCGTGATCGTGCGGCAGCGAAAGCGGCGCTGAGTTATCCTTTGGTGTCGGTCACGGGCGAGCAGGCATTAACCATAGCCCATGGGTTTCGGGCTCAGGCTCAGAAAAACAACTATACGATCTGGGCCTGTGCCATCCTGCCCGAGCACACTCATATGGTTCTGGCTCGACACGTTTATCATGTGGAACGTATGGTGAATCAGCTCAAAGGTGCCTCCACATCCGAAATGATGCGAGTGGGCAACCACCCACTGAAATCACACGCAAATCCCGGGGAACGTCCACCGCGAATGTGGTCAGCACATGAATGGAAGGTGTTTCTGGATAACGAAGATTCGATCCGTGAGGCGATCGCCTACGTCGAACGGAATCCTGAAAACGAAGGCAAGCCGAAACAAACCTGGAGCTTTGTCTCGCCCTTCGCCGGGATCAATACTGCCGGCTGGACCACATACCACTGACCCATCCCTCGTTTAACGGCGAGCCGCAGGCGTAGGCGCATTTCCCGGGCTGGGGTATCATTGCGGAACACCGACAGCCGTATTTCTTTCGGCGCCCAGGTGAGTGATTTGTGCAGAATCCGCCTACGCCTGCGGCTCGCCGTTAAACGATTTTTTTGTGAGACTGTCATGATCCACGGGTAGTCGGTGTTCATCTTTCATGCCTCCTTGATGTTCATCAAGATCAAGTTCCACTCGTCCAAAACATTCAATTTCGCTGCCCACATTTGGATGTAATCCCGGTCGATCTGGTCACCCGTAATTTTCAGCATGCCGCCGATATCCCGAACGTGTTTCTGACTTTGTCCACCGCTCTGTTTCAGATATTTCAGTTTGTTCAAAATGACATCTTCCGGAGCGGCATACCATGCGGAAAATTCATTTCGATCCGACAGACGCCGAACACGAGACTGTTCGCTGTCGGAAAAGTCTGATTTCTTTGGAACAATCACATCAACTTTCAGCCCGGATGGGATATGAATCACATCGAACTGTGACGCTCGACGGATTGCTTCCAGAGCGGCCGATTCAGACACGTAATACTCAGGGGCCGGGAACGCAGCAATAATCGTCGGCACATTGCCTGCATGCAGATGCGCCACAATATCGACATCAATGGTCATTCTCGGCTCGCCGTACGCCATACTCGCCATCGAACCCACGACTCGGTAAGGGATCTGTTGAGACTCGAAGAACTTCGCGAATATGCCCAGCAACTGGGTCGGAGTTAATTCACTTGGCGTCATCAGGATAGTCCTTACCCAGAACCCGTCGCACAATGGCACGATTGACTTCATCGACAGTCCATGTCGGATGTTGCGACAGGATTGAGGCCCGAATCACACTGCGTGCTCCGATCCACATTCGATCAGCGATCTGCAGTCGTTCGCAGGCAGACTTCTGCCGCAGCACGGCAGCCATGTCATCATCGACAACTTCCATGTAGAAGCCTGAAGGTCCCGGATGTTCGGTTGTTGTCTCTTCGACCGTTTCCAAAATCTCTCTGGCCAGTGTAATGCGATCAAGTGCGGGCCAATCAGGAACACTCGCAATCACTTTTTGCAGTTCATCGTGATTAGTGGAAATCATCGTCTCAACTTTCGAACAGAACATCACGGTCAAGACACCATTGTAACGCTCACTGTGCCCAATTTGCCATAAACTCCATAAGAAACATCCGGTCAACCCGCAGCGGCCTCTGTCAGTTCCTCAACCGTCATACCCACGTCGATATCGATGTCTTCCACGTCCAGTTGGCCGGAGATCAGTTTGGGAAGCAGCACGCCGCAGGTCGTGCTCCCTCGTTTAACGGCGAGCCGCAGGCGTAGGCGAAACAACCATCCCATAACCCCGTATCCAACCGACGCCCGCGACATGACAGGCAAGCGGATACACAATCGTCCGCATTGGAATCCGGAATCCGCCTACGCCTGCGGCTCGCCGTTAAACGATTTTTGTGCATCAATGTCGAGATCTTCCACGTCCAGTTGGCCGGAGATCAACTTGGGGAGCAGCAGGTCGCGGGTTGTACGGAGATTGTGATTCTTGCGATGCAGGACTCTGCACTTCAACATCAGATCATCGACGATATCTCTCAACTCTGTCACTACATTGTCGGCGGGCAACACGACAGGGACGGCGTAAAAGGCGTCGCGACTTGTCGATGGAATTGCAGACCCGCTGTCCATCTTATTGATGTCAAGTTGCAAGAGTTTGTAGTAAGCCCAGATGATGTCTACGCTATCGCACGTCGGATTGAGATAGAATGCTGTGTCGATTACCCAGAACGGCACATCTGAATACTCAACGCCTCGATATGCTCCTTTTCTTCCTATGATGACTCCGGCACGATCACAGAGAGCAATATCATTAAAACCTATCGGCCCGTTAGTTCCGTAAACTGGCACGGGACCTTCGGCGTCCTTGTAGTCCAGTAGTCTCTTTCCATATTCGAGCGTCGCCAATTCGCCCCACGTCGTCGGCTCCCAGCCCTCTGGAATCTTTCCCACCGGTGAATCAACGAGTCTGACGTTTTCGTGGCCGGGGAAGCGGAAGTTGACGAACCAATCCCGGTAAATCGCCTGAGCCATCTCTTCCAGAATGGCAATGCGGCGGGTGTTGTTCTCAATCAGATCGTCATACGCCGACAGGATTGAGGCGATCTTGCGTTGCGTCTGGAGCGGGGGATATCGATAAACGAGATTTCGCAAGCTATGAATCGGCAATTGAGGTTGTGCTGACCCCGACACGAAGTTGCGAATTTGAAACTGAAAATCAGCGTCGCAAAACGAATAGTAGAAATACTTCGGGCAGATTTCGTTGTGATCTGGTCGCAGGATCAGCAATTGAGCATTGATCAAAGCCGGTCTCGGTGGGCCATCAAAATACGCTGGCTTTCCAACACCGTTTCCCCGTGTTGTCAGGATTAAATCACCCGGTTCCAAACGGCCTTTCTTTCAGCTGTCAAACTTCTGCGGCGACAGATGTTTCGCCTTACTTGCATCAAGACGACCACTACTTATGGACTCGGCATTGAGAAAAGGCACTCCCTGTTCGACAAACTCAGTCCGTTTGGGATAGCGGGCAGAGCGGTCACCATCCACAAACTCAACGCCCAATTCGTCGAGCTTTCCTCTACGCCATTCAGAGTTCACCAGCGTCATAACGCCTCCTCCAACAACTGGGCGACGTTGTTCGCAATCCGCTCTTCCAGCTCGCTCGCTTCGCTGTTTAACACCGTCAACTCTTCGTTGAGTTCCTCCAGTCGTTCGGCAAACACAAAATCGTCTTCCTCACGATCCGCCACGCCGACATACCGTCCGGGGTTCAGGCTCCAGCCCTGTGCTTCAATCTCTTCCAGCGTGGAAACTTTGCAGAGAAGACTTGAGTTCCGAGTTCGCCCGAAATTCATCCGCCGCCGCCCAAAGTCGCCGTTCGGATTCTGAATGATTGTTTGCCATGTGATGGGAGTGGCAGGAGTAGTGTGAATGGCCTGGTAACTGTGAAAATGCTTTGTGCGGGTGATTCAATTCCTACAGGTTCAACGAAGAAAAGTCTCAACACACGGGGTGTCATGATAACCACCTGACAATTCTTTCGCACCTCAGTCGAAGGGGGTTAAATTACGAAAAAGGATTGTATACTTCATTTGTCGGTGAACCCTATTTTCCACCAGATCGAAGTTGCTCTGGCGTTACGTTTTCTTCATCACGCGTCGTTTCGGGTGGGCCAGCAAGCGGCGGTTTTTCAAAAAAGTCGCCACCGTTAACCACCCTTGGATCACCAGTCCGTGTCAACTCATCCATCAGTCGGTTGGCTAACGCCTGGCGTGCGGCACGATAAGTTTCTTCGTTTACGACGTTATGGATCTGGTCGGGATCGGCTTTCAGATCATACAACTCTTCCCTTGGCCGTTTTCCGTAAGCCCGCTCAAAGAATGATTTCCATGTGGGATTTTCTCGTTGCCCCACCAACCATGCTTTTGTCGGTCCGGCATCCTCATCGGGCAGAGTCGATCGGGTCCGTGTGGCGATTTCATCGTGGGTTGGCGGATTGTCGCTATCAAGTCGATAGGGTTCGCCCAGCGGCCAACGGTCCGGGCGAAAGTTGACGATGTATAGAAAGTCGGCAGTTCGGATGGCGCGTTGAGGATAGGGGAGAAAACCGTCGCGGGCATTGGCCACATGTCGCTCGCGACCTATGAAGATGGCATCCCGATCTGGGGTAACTTGACCAGATTGGTTCGAATTCAATATGGGTACCAAACTGCGCCCGGTCATCGATTCATGAACAGGTACACCCGCCGCCTCTAAAAAAGTGGGTGCCAGATCGGTCAGACTGATCAAGTCATCGACTACTCGCCCTTTTGTATCTGCAGCTGTGGATCCCCAGCGAATCGCCAGCGGTACCGAGGAACCGAAATCATATAAGTTGCACTTTCCATGAGGAAATCCTGGCGCACCGTGATCGCCACTGACAACGATGATGGTGTTGTCCAATTCCCCGATGTCCTCGAGCTTGTCGATCAATAGTCCGAGCGCGGTGTCAAACGCCATCGCTTCACCGAAGTAATCTGCTAAATCTTCTCGGACTTCATGTACGTCTGGCAGAAACTTTGGCATCTTGCCTTTCAATTCATCTGGATCCAGGCCCCACAATTTCTTGCCAGATCCTTTGACCCACATGCGATGGACATTGGTCGGCCCGAACCAAAAACAAAATGGTTGGTTCTCCTTTCGGTCTGCTAAAAAATCGTTAAAGTTCGTGGATACTTCATCGGATACCTGTTGCTTTGCCTGATCGATGCTCTGTCCCGCGTCGGTCATCCTTGTCACATTCTGTGAGAACTGATTGAATCGGCGACCGCCACGCTCATGCGAATGTTGGCTTTGGCCATGAGGGGCGTCCGTCGGTACGCCGGGGCTCCATACCTTGTAAGATTTGCCAATGTGATAGCCAGCGTCCCGCAGCATCAGCGGAAAAGCCGGACTTGAAAAATCCCAGATCGCACCGTTGAGGATCGCAGCTCGGCCGGTTCGCCAAAAGTGTTGCCCGGATAAAACCGCGCTGCGGCAGGGTGTGCAACTTGGTGCGGAGACAAAGGCGTGGCGGAACAGCACTCCTTCGGTCGCAATCCGATCGAAGTTTGGTGTCTTGATTAAATCGTTGACTGTGCCTGGACCATCACACTTCGCATACGCACTCGCATGTCGCCCCCAATCGTCAGCAAACGCGAATAAAATATTAGGACGTGGTGAATCACCGCACGCTTGTTTGACAGGGCAAGCGAAAGGACCGGCCGCTGCCACCAGCATCAAGGCTAGCAACCAGAATGGGGGTTGCGGTTGATTTCGTGTCATGGTTGGTCATTCTCGACGAGATGTTGGTTGATGAGCGGCGAGCGAATCTGGAATTCCATTATGCTAGTCGAAATCACGAGCGGCTTACAGGGAATTGGGTCGGGCGACTTCAACGTCTTCGATAAAGACAGAGACAGAAACAAGTGGGGCACGATTCCATCGTGCCGGGCACGTTATATACGTGCCCCACGTCCCGAATACGACAGTTATTTCTGTGCCGGTCCTAAGATCCTTGTCCGGGGCCTGAAGCGCGATCCGTGTCGTATTCTTTGCCACCAGCAACAACAAGGCAACATTCAGGGTAAATTGATCAATTCTCGGGAAGTGACTTACGATCAACAACCTGAATCCGTAATCAAACAAGATGAGATATTGCCGAAACGGAGCAAAGAAGGAATCACGGAAATGACCAGCTTTCAACTCAGAAAGATACCCATGACAAAGTACTTTTTTGCAGCGCTAATTTGCATCGCGACCTTCGTTGCATTGCCAGTATCAGCCGAGGAACAACGGCCCGATCGGCCCAACTTGATTTGGATCATGGCCGACGATCTGGGTTACGGCGATCTGGGATGCTATGGCCAGACTGTGATCTCCACACCGCACCTCGATCGGATGGCCGAGGAAGGATTGCGGTTCACGCAGTTTTATGCTGGGGCTACCGTTTGTGCTCCGTCGCGAAGTGTGTTGATGACAGGCCAGCATCACGGACGCACTCGCGTTCGCGGCAATGCAGGGGAAAGGAACCCGCTTGCACAGGCCTTGCGACCTGATGACGTCACGGTTGCTAAAGTTCTTCAGCAGTCCGGTTATCGGACGGCGCTCGTTGGTAAATGGGGGCTTGGCGATGTGGGCGCAGCGGAGAGCGGGTTGCCTCGCAAACATGGTTTCGATGAATTCTTCGGCTATCTGAATCAGCGGCACGCGCACAATCACTTCCCCGACTTTCTCTGGCGGAACGAAGAACGCATGGCGTTGCCAAACGTGGTGATACCGGTTGGCGGTGACGGTGCGGGCTACGCGACCAAAGCAGTTCAGTTCGCCGATGATTTGTTCGCGGACGAGGCAGTCAAGTTTGTGACGAACAGCAAGACGCAGCCATTCTTTCTGTACTGGAGCATGGTCATTCCGCACGCCAACAACGAGCGGACGCGTGAGCTGAAGAACGGCGCGCATGTGCCTGACTTCGGTCCGTATGTTGACAAAGACTGGCCTGATCCGGACAAAGGTCAGGCGGCGATGATCTCCCGGCTGGATGGTTATGTTGGCCGGATGCTGGCGACTCTGCGCGACCAGGGCATGGCGGAAAACACGCTGGTCATTTTCACCAGCGACAACGGTCCGCACAACGAAAGCAATCACAACCTGGCGAGATTCAATCCGTCGGGGCCACTGACCGGAATCAAACGCAGCTTGACCGATGGGGGCATTCGTGTGCCGATGATCGCCTGGTGGCCCGGACGTGTCCTAACAGGAACCGAGGCAAGTCACGTGGCCTATTTTGGCGACTGGATCGCAACGGCAGCCGAGTTGGCTGGGGCAAAGGCACCCGACGGCTGCGATTCGATCAGTTTCGTGCCAACCCTGCTGGGTCAGCGTAAAGAGACGCAGCCCAGGCATGAGTTCCTCTACTGGGAGTTTCACGAGGGTGGTTTCAAGCAAGCGGCGTTGTATCAGGGGCGCTGGAAAGGGATTCGGTCCGGGGCTTCCGACGCACTTGTCGCCTTGTACGACCAGCAAACTGATATTACCGAGCAGACAAATGTGGCTGCAAAGCATCCCGACATCGCGTCAAAAATCGGTGACTATCTACAATCAGCGCGGCTTGATTCGCCCGACTGGCAACCCAAGTGGTCCAGAGGCAATAAGTAATCATGATTAAGCACGATACTCGAACCATGCTTCACTTCCCCGTCCCCAACCCTGACTACGACTCTGCCAAGCCTGGCGGTCGCGCAGCAAAACGGAATCCGAATCCATGAAACACCGCGCTCTACTGCTTACTCTCGTGGCACTACCTGCGCTCAATTCGATCCAGGCAGCGGAGCGGCCGAACATCATTGTGATCATGGCTGACAATAAGGATGAATAGCTAGCGAATGGTTTGCGAAAAACACTTTAAATCCCCGATATTTACAAAGCATTTCGTGTTTTTCAGATTGACGGCGATTGCGGTAAATTCAGGGCAGTTTTGGGTGATTAAAGACATTTGACTACATTGCAAGGGCTTGCTGGCGCAGAGTGGATGCAAATACAAGCGATGAAGTCTTCTCGCGCACTCTTCAAACCATGGACGAGTGTGGCAATAGATCAACCCTCAAAGATATCGATTCTACGGCGACCGACGACGCTGTAGATGCTAAGCCAGACGGCACTGAATCCTGCCACGATAGTGACTTCGAATTCGCCGATTTTTTCGCCAATCGATTCGTGGATGAAGGCCCACATTTTTCTGCAGACCGACAGGCAGTTTAATGCCCATGGATTTCTCCTGATAAGCTTCATAGAAAAAGTGCCGCCAACACCGGTCGTGTCAGCGGCTCTCGAAGAACGACATGTTCAGACAACGCGAACACACGGTCGTTACGAAACAATAGCCACGTTGCGTCGCGGACGGTCCACCAGCAGTTGATCAAGACTGGCGCACCACGGCCATCTGCATCGACACGTGCTGCTGCAGCGACACGTGCTGCTGCAGCGAAGGTATGTCCCGCAACTGCTATGGTGATACCCTGCACCACCTGCTGAGTGTTCATCCAGCTGTTCATTCGAACGGGTATTCAGCGACGAAACCGTTCAAAGAAATCCGTCAGATTCGTGACGGAACTGTCCCTGAAGATTCTTGGTTTGCCGTCTGATTCTCCGCTGAGACGCTCAGTGAGGTGCGCAACCAGCTTCGAAAGTTCTTCCACGAAGGCCTGCTCAGCCCTCTGCACCGCTTCATCGAACCGGGACTGCACCCGCAGGCATTCCTGCGTAAAGAGCTTCGGATTCAGCTGACGCAGATAGTTCCGGGGCTCCAGATATCCACGAAAGAGGGTCCTGAACTCAATTTGCAACGTGTCTGAGTGCTACGACTCCCCTTCATTTAATAATGACACGTTTCGGGCCGAAATTTAGCTGCGCCAAGGTTCGTCAAAGACGGCCCTCATCTCGCTTACTAAAAAATGCGTTGACGCCGAGCTCTGCGAGAAACTGTAAACGGCGGCGGAAGATCGCGTGACACAGCTTGAAGAGCAATTGAAGACGCTGCAAAAAAAGATCGCCCGCCTGCGCGAACAGCGGCTGAACGACCAGTTGCTCCTGCAGCTCAGCGGTACTTGGCATGAAATGGATGAACGAGCCAGTACGAAGGAGGGCGTTCCGGCAATGAAGCCGAACTTGTGGGACTGACGATTACTGATCCCGGAAACTACGACCAGCAAATTTAGAATTTTGCGAGACAGAAAAAGATCGAAGAATCAGCGTTGGGTGCGTTCGATCGGGACATTCTCACTGAACTCAGCATCGCGGAACTCGTTGCCGGAGAGCATCATGTGTGTGCCTCAAACTCAATCGAAGTATTCTGCTGCGATGAAAGGATTAGTCCCGGAGTTCAACTTCGTGTCGAAAACCCATCACCAGGACCTGACGTTGTCAGACGAACTGCCGAGACTACAATACAGGCGATATTTTTTCTGTTCGGGAAAGTGAGACAGCGGATGAAAATCGCATTTTGGTTCATTCTAGCCGTATACGTGGGGTGGTGCAGTCCGTGGCAGGGGTCTGGCATCAAGGCTTTCGATGACACCGTTCCGCAGAAAGACGTCAAGAGTCCAGCCACAGCTGTTGTGGCCGATGAGATCGCTGAGACAGACCGCCTCAGTAAACTGATCGAAGATGCGGTGGATGATTATCAATTGTTTCCGAGTCAGACTTCTTCGACTGAATTGCTCGCACGCCCCGTCCTTCGATGGCGGAACACGGCCCGTGGCCAGGACGGCGAAGCCATGTTGGTTGTTTGGCTTGAAGATGGCCATCCATTGGCGATGGCCAGTATTTATCCGTGGGCTGGAAATCTGTCGCATGAGTTTGATTTGTTGGCTCGTAAACCGGGACTTGTTGCCAAATCGAACCAGGATGTGATCTGGATGCCAACATCGGCGGGTGTCGATTTCAGAAAAATCCCGAACGCAAAGGTCCCCGGGGCCAGCCCTGCTGCTCGACTGAGAGAAATGAAGGTATTGGCTGCACGTTTTGAGGGAACGATGACGGGATGGAATGCCGCTGACTCTGACAATGAAAAACTACGACTACTTCCACGCCCTTTGTATCGATACCAGGTCTCACCAGAAGATGTAACCACCGATGTTCCGCTGGACGGTGCATTGTTTGCGTTTGCGACGGGTACAGATCCAGAGATTGTACTCGTGCTGGAAGCGTTCGGCACAGGCAGCGCAATGGCGTGGGAATATGCCTGTGTTCGGGCGACATCCGGTGGTCTGGAGATGCGACTCGATGATACGGTCGTGTGGACTGCTGCGAAATTCCCTCAACAGTCGCGTGAAAAGCCGCACTATACTCAACAAGTACCGGTACCAGAATCTGCTTCAGTACGCTGAACAGAATTATGTTGTCGATACACTGTCGGTGCTTGTCCGCACGCGGAATCTCAGAACGACGTGATGTTGATTTTTGACGCTGCCATGCCGTCGCGGCCTTCGACAAGCTGTTGTCGCTGGCGATTTTTTGGCAATCCACCCTGTTCTTCGGTCAGGTAATGCTGTTGTAACTCCGAACCCTTGCCATCCGCGTTGTCGTCGAGCTGAGCGTGCTCAGTGGAAATGAGTGTTTCATCAATGTAGCGATCCGCAACAGCTCGACACAGCGCAAGATAGAATTCAAACAGGGAAACCTGCTTGTCCGAATTTAGATCCCATTCCGCCAAGGGAGCTGCGTTCAGCATGTCGGCAAGTACGTGAGGACAGAGCGTTTCGTTAACCTCCAGATCCGATTCCGTGGCTGTGATGATCACTCGGCCAGGTCGGGACAACGGGCGAATATAGTAACCGCTGCAGGGAATCGTGATGAAGAAGGCCTGCTCCTGCGCCGGCAAGCCATCAAACAGCGTTGCAAACTCCTTCTGCTCAATGTCTGGACCGTGGAGATTGTACCACGCATGATTGTTCTCGAAGTACGTATGTCCGATTACGATCACGAACAGCCGGTCATCGACCGTCATCTGCCCTTTCAGTGTCTGAAGGTGCGAAGCGATGACCTCACTGGTGGCTGATGCTGTTGCGTTTGCCGGTTCTAATTTTTCAGCAGCAGCATCTCCTGCATCAGCTGCCCCTTCCTCAGCGTCCTCGCCGATAAAAACATGGATATTTTCCGGCAGAAACTGATAGTGCGTTGTCAAGCCGGTTCGAATCTTCTCAACAGATCCCCGAAACAGCTCGACATGATCCT
>CAMAVB010000093.1 GCA_945861465.1 Candidatus Kuenenia stuttgartensis | reverse complement strand
TGATAGTTCTGGGCATGGACGCCGTGATACTGGAAATGAGTCTCCAGCTTGTCGCGCAGTTTCTGTTGGGGGTGCATCTGGCGAATCAGCGGCCCGCCCGACAGATCGCCATCAATGACCACTTCAAAAATATCGTTGTGCAGATCCTCGCGGGCGAAGTCCCAGTAGTTGTCGTTGGCTTCGTACAGAAAATAAAGATGGTTCTGCCCTTTCACCCAGCCGACTTTCACCTTCACGTCGAGATTTGTCGGATCCTGCTTGTCGCCAATGCCGATGACCGTTTCTCGGAGTTGGTCCTGGCCGATCGTATAGGCTTCCGGAACAATCGACCAATCGGTTGCGTCGCCATCAATTCGCGGAATCCTGTCGGCGGGAAACTGAAAGACCTGATATTCGACTTCGGGACGCGGCAGTCCGCCGTTCAGTTTCGGTCGGCCCTCGGACGGTTCCAAATCCTTCAGCACCTCAAAGGGCGGCTCGTAGGCCTTTTCGCCTTCCTCACGCGAGGTGAAGAAGTTGAAGAGATAGATACCATCCGACTGCTTTTTCAACAGTTGAGCTGCGGCAGCTCGGTATTCCTCTGCGGTGAGGTTCTTTTGGCCACCGCCACGAGTGCATTCGATGCCGCCGAAGACCGGAACCGTCGTGATGGCTTGCTTCCATTGGTCAATCGGCAGGTCACCACGCTCAAACAGAAACTCAGAGACGCCGACAAAATCAACCCAGCCGTTCCTGACCCAGGCGGGAACATCGCAGCCGCGTTGCCGAGCCGTCTCTGGCGTCGGAGGCGGGTTGCCGCCATTCGAGGGCGGCCGCACCGAAAGCACCAGCCGACGACCGCGCTCGCGTCCCACATCGTCGAGCATCTGTCGAATTCGCTCAACCAGTGAGTTCATCTTCGTGACGCGGTCTTCGGTCGTGCCGTCTTTGAAAAACGTCGGGAAACGATTGAAGTCGAGTTCAATGCCGTCGCAGTCATAACGCTTGACGGCCTCCTCGATCAGCCGAAACATGTGGTCGCGCACTTCGTCCCGGCCGAAGTCCAGCGCTCCCTTGCCGCGATACTGCTCGGTTCCCAGCCGCCATTCGGGATGATCGACCTGGAATTGGGTCCGCAGAAAATCGTTACCGTGATCGTCGTTCATGCGAAAAGTGAGCAACGCTTCGCGACCGCGCCGTTTCGCTTCGGACAACATCACTGCATACGGATCGACACCACTGTCGAAGAACGCCTTAAGATTTTCGAACCGCTGCTTCTCCGACGCCGGCCATTTTGCTCGCTCTTCGTCCGTCGATAACGTGCCGCGCATCGTGCCGAACTTCGTCGGGTAATACATGACCTGCGCATTGACGCAAACGAGAATTGTATCGACCTGGCTCCCCACATACGCCACCTCTTCGATCAGCCGCTTCACATCTTCCACGTTGACCGGCACCGGCCCCTTGCCGCCCGCTTTGGTCGAGAGACACGAATCACCGTCGAAGTTATAGAGCACGCGCCGCATTCGCTGCGGCTGATCAGCCGCAGTCGCTGGTGCTGCGAGGAGTGCAAAACTAACGGCGACAACCAGCAGTGAAACGGTGCCGCGTCCAGATTTCATCAGTCGATCCATGCGAGTACTTTCCGAAGAGGACTTGTTGCCATTCGTTGCAATCCGTTTACCGCCCAGCCGGAGGCGTCGGCTTTTGCCAGGGCCGTCGCCTCCGGCTCGGCGGTAAACGAACGCGGGGAATTCTCTCACTTCGCCTCGTTGGCAATGCAGTACAGCCGAGTGCGAGTGCGGACGAAAATTTGCCCATCGACAAGAGCGGGAGTCGCTGCGATCGGCTCTCCGAAATCGTTGTTGGCAAGCACTTTTTGTTCAGGGCCACTTTCGAGCACGCTGACCACACCGGGCTCTGATGTGACATAAATCTTTCCGTCGCCGTAGACGGGAGCGGACAAGTATGACCCATCGGCACCGACTCGCCGACGGTCCCAGACCAGCTCTCCGTTTTCGGCATGGAACGATGCGGTGATGCCGCCCTGCTTAATGAGAAACATGCGGCCGTCCGCCACCAGAGGTGAAACGATGTGTGACGCAGATTTCGTCTTTTTCATCCAGAGCACGTGAGTCTTCGAGACATCCCCTTCGCCGCCGCCGCGAACGGCCTGAATCGAGGCGTCCTTTTGAAGTTCACTCAGTTCTTCGGAAAGTTTGTCAGCGTCGGTGTCGATCGTGTTGCCAAGTCTCGCCTGAACCTCACTGGCTAGAAGACCGCCGCGGTTTTTGGGATCGAGAAATGCCTTGTCGATTTCATCCCCCTCAAGCACGCCGTCTTTGTTTTCGTCGCCGCGATCGAACTTGGCCCAGAAGGCGTCCGGAATCGACTTGCCCGTATTCAGGCGATACTTGTTGTTCAGGATTTCGTCGCGTGTGATCTTGCCATCACCATCGGCATCTGCGGTCACACGCCACTGGTACGAGATGCCGAAGCTCTCCACGGACACGTAGATGATGCCATCAAAAGTCACAGGAGTCGTCTTGATGTTGCGACAGAACACCTCAGTGGCCCACTTCCGATGGCCGGTCTGATAGTCGTATCCAATCATCTTGCCTGTTCCGGCGATGATGACTTCCGGGCCCTGCGGCGTTTCGCAGATCACCGGGTGCGAATACGAGCACGCCATGTCACCGCGATCATCCTTCCAGAGAATCTCGCCGGTCTTTTTGTCCAGGCAATACGCCGCCGGTGCGAGATCGTCATCCTGGCAGAAGAACAAGCGGTCGCCATGAATCACCGGAGACATCCCCGGACCCCAGTCAAAGACGAAATAGGGCTCAGGAAGTTCTCGCCGCCATGCCGTCTCGCCGGTCTTCGCATCAAAAGCCATCATTCCCAGGCGAGCATGATAGATATAGACTCGCGCCTCATCCGCAGCCGGTGTTGCGGAGGCGTAGCTGTTGGATTCGTGAATCTTCGCCAGCGCTTCGCCTACGATCGGTAACTCACGCTCCCACTGTTTCTGGCCCGTGGCGGCATCAAAGCAGAAGACCACGAACTTGTTACCCGGCTTTTCACCCGGCATGGCGGTCGTAAACAAGCGTCCCGCGACGATCGTCGGAGAACAGATTCCGTCTCCCACTTCGGCTGACCAGCGAACATTCTTCGTCGGCGAAAACTCGACCGGCAGCGACTTGTTTGAAGTCGTGACTCCGGTGCAGTTGAGACCTCGCCACTGCGGCCAGTCCTCAGCAAAAAGCTGCGTGGCCAGACACATTCCCGACGTCGCCAGTAGAACACCAACGCCCGCACGGGAAATCCAGTCGAATGCAAGGCGACATTTCGAGGTCTGAAACATACTGACGTCTCCTGGTGTCAAGGCGAATGAAAGAACGAAAAGCCCCTCTGGCTCACATCAATCGGGGCCGGTACTTTTGTTTCTGCCGCTCGCCTGACGGGCGAATCAGCGATCGGAAGTTTACTAACTCAAGCTGATGCTGTTGTAGCAAGTCAGATTCAAAGACGACAGAAATTGCGGAACATCGAAAACATCAAGGTGCTGATCAATCGTTGGGGCCAGTGGCCGATTCGTAAAACCACGGCGTGTCGATGATTGCGACGCGAATGTCGATCACATCCTGCATCGCCCAGTTCGGCAGATACTCGCAGGTCCAGTAATTCAAGATGGCTGTACCATCCCGCAGCAAGCGGCAGCCGGGATTGGAGAAGGCTCTCTTCGGATCGGTCTCGATATCGCGTACGTGCTGCCACGTTTTGCCATTGTCGCACGACACCGCTGCTGTGAGAGGACTGCGTTTGCCGAAGTGTGAAAAGAACTTCGGGTCGTAGCTGTTGTTCCAAACAACCAGCAAGTCACCTGTCGAAGGAATTCGCGTCAGTTCGGGACACGACTCCGGCGATTTCAGTCCGGTGCTCTTTGGCGCTGTCCACGTGAGGCCATCATCTGACGACTCCGACATCTGAATCGAACCGAGCTGGTTTCGAACGACCATCAGGACTCGCCCATCACTGGCCTGCTCGACATGCGGCTCCATCACGCCTCGCATCGGGAGCGAAATCCGGTTCTTCGCTTCAGACCATGTCAGTCCATCATCATCGCTCAGCAGAACAACGCCGCCGTAGGTCGATCCTGTCTCGTGCGTAAATGTGACAGGCAAAAGCAGTCGACCGGACTTCATCCGTTTAACGACCGCGTTGCAGACGTTATAAGTCGCCCCTTTGCCAAACACGGACCATGGCTTGAATGTCCGGCCCTCATCGGAGGACTTCCAGGCATGATGCGTCGAGGTCGCTGGAGACGTTTCATGCTGTCTCATGAAAATCAGCAGGATCCCGTCATCACGGGAATGGATGAGGTTCGGCGAATAGACATTCATGTCGCCCGGCTCCGTCTCGGCGATCACGCGATGCCCCGACCATGTCTTTCCTCGGTCCGCCGATTCCTGAGACACGAATCGCGTCTTTGCCTCATCACTTCCGGTGCCACTGAACTCCATATAAACCAACATCAGCCGACCATTGCTCAATTCGATCACATCACCCTCTCCCTTGCGAGTGAATTCGGGGGTGCTGGCCGCGACCGTTACAATGGTCGTGGTCCCTTCCCTGAGACCCGCGCGGGCCGAGGCTGTCTTATCCCAGCGAAGGGTCGCGATCATTCCAACGACCAGCAGCATTAACAACACGTTTCTGGTCTTCATCTTGATTCCTTCAGTTAGGTAGACTCACGACTTTTCGATCCGCACTTCGTCAAGCATCACATACCCCTCGGGGAGGCGACTGCGCCAGACCGGGTAATCTTTTTCCGGGCGCAGTATGTGAGGATCACCTTTCAGCGGACCCATCGGTGCAATATCCAGCGGATACAGGACGAGCAGAATATCGGCGTTGACATCGCTCAGTACTGTCTTCAGGGCTGTGCGACCGTAGAAGTCGCTGCGGTCATGGCGGCTGCCGAGACAGGTCCACTGCGACTCATCTGACACGGCGGTGATCCGCTGCTCTGACCACTCCGACGTCACTTTGATCGGCTGACCTGTCAGGATCCAGCCCGTGCAGACTCCGTTGTGAACTCCCTGGATCAGCAGATAAAGCTGAGTGTCGAGCGATCGCAGTTCGCCCTTTAGACGCAGCGTCAGTTCCGCATTCGTGAAGTCAGTGCCGAAGCCGCTTTTCGTGAATTGGTTCTCGCCACTGACTTCGCGCTGGTTCTCACCCGGATATCCACTGGTAAGCAGCATGAACAGCAGTTGCATGTAGCCTGCTCCGGGCGGAGCGTGGTTGTAATCGATCCACCACGGACTGCGCGAGATAACGGTGCTCTCGCCTCGCTCCAGAGGCTTTGGTCCACGGGCGTTGTCGATCCAGCCAAACCAGCCGCCAGGGCCATTGTCGAAAGTCTCGATGTAAGTCTTCATTGTAATTCCATTTTCTAAGACAACAGCCGAAGGCGACGGCTTCTACCACACAGTCAGCACTACGAATACGCCGCTGCGATTCGCCAGACTCCGCGAGCGTTGAGAGCGGTTCCATCGCACGCCTCATAAAACATCCGATAACGAGGAGATTCGTTCGATGCACCCGGCAGACGGATAAGGCACATCTCTGACGACTTTGCCGCATCCCATCCGCCAGGCCCCGGAGCGATGACCGGCTCGGCCTCCTTCTTCCATGTCAATCCGTCAACCGAGACCGCTCGCAGAATATCCGCGCGGGTCGCAGAACTTTCCGACACCTGACTATAGCCAGCATAGTACATCACGTAGCCAGCACCGGCCACTCGGACAATCTCCGGGGCAAATGCACAGAGCGAATCATACGCTCCGTCCTGAGCGATTCTCAGGCCGGGTTCCTGATGAAATTCAAGTCCGTCATCCGACAGGAGGCTGATGATTCCCTGTCCGCGATCGAAGAGATACATCCGGCAGCGTCCGTCGTCCAGAAAGACGATCCGGGGCGAAGCGTAGTTGTGACCTTCGGACTCGACGCGGACTCCCGGATCCATGGTCCACTTCAGCCCGTCCGCAGAAGTCGCGCTGCGAATCGAATTTGTCACCTCCTGAGAACCCTCACAGCATTCGAAGTACATTCGCAACTGGCTTCCATCGCCCACGGGAACGACTTCCGAAGACACCACGCGGAATTCACCCGCGCCGCCTTCCTGCGACGAAAGCCTGACACCCGGTTCCGGCACCCAGGTCTTACCGTCCCCAGAAACTGCGCTTAAAATGCGGGTTGAAGCGTTATCGTAGTCGTTGGCTCCAGCCGGAAAGCCGGGACGGGGAAGCATCTGCGAATAGTACATGCGGAATCCACCGCCGGGCAGTGCTAACACTCGCGGTGAAACAACACCGCACAGTCCGGTGCGAAGATCTTCGCGGGGCCACGTGGCATCGGGACGAGGATTGGTGTCGGAGTCCGGCGGTGCGTCGATCGCCACCGCCGACTCTTTCGACCACAACGTCCCGGGGTCCACATCGACCGTATGCACCATCGGCGAGGCCACCGAAGACTTCGAAAGATCAATCATTGCCGTCGCACCTCAGGTCTTCAAACCCATCGCGCTATGTTGTTCCCGTGCGGAATCAGAGTATCGAGCGAAGGCTTCTTCATCACGCTGACACGACACGCCCGTAAACACCATCGCGAAGGAACGTCGATGGCGCGTCTGCGACAGGTTCGCATCCGCCCGGTGTATCGTCATCCCGTGATGCACGACCACATCGCCCGGCTGCATGACCGCCGCCACTTCGCGATTAAAGTCATCCGTCGTGAAGTCGTTGATCCCCTGCGAAAATCCGAGGATCTGCGATTTGGCATGCTTGCGATAACCACGTGTATGCGACCCATCGACGTAGCGCAGGCATCCGTTCTCCGCATCCACGTGATCGAGTGCCATCCACATGGTCAGCACATTCGCTGGCTTCAGGCAGAAGTAGTAATTGTCCTGATGCGGCGGAGTCACATGATGTGTCGCGGGTGGCTTGTTGAACCATTCTGGTTGATCAACTGTCGCGGGCTCGCCAATCATCGCCTCGGCCAGCGCTTTCCACTTCGGATGATGAACGTAGTCTCGAAAGTATGGATCGCCGCCCATGCGCTGCATCTGTTTGAGCGTCTCGGGGCGGGAACGATCCTGATAAAAAGCGTCGCCGTCGGGAAGACCGGGCACCACGTCGCGAATGTAACGGTCCAGGTTCTGCTTCAGCTCTTCAAAGTCGCTGTCTCCCAGCAGTTGGCGGACGATCAAGAAGCCATGCTGATCGTAATGTTGCTTTTCTGATTCGAAGTTCATGACACATTTCTCTGGATGAGGCAAACCCACAGTCCGCTCACCACGGCTCCAGACGTGGTTTTTCGAGAGGTTCACGGCACTGTTCACTGGCCCATTAAATAAAATGGTATTATATTTTCCTCCGGGCCGCAAGCACTCGGGAAGGCTACCAACAGGTCACATCCGATGCCAGACCGTGCGATCAGCGGGATATCACAAACCAGCACGATCGAACGTCCCCAGTCTTTCAGGTCATCACCGATTATGTACAGCATCACACCCGGCATTTCTTTCACGGAACCAACCAACACCACGACCGAGGCCATCCGGGATACGACCGACTGGTCTCGACTGAATGTCGCTCAGAAGATTAAGCATCTGGAGATCGAGGGATTTTGCGTCCTGCCTGAGATCATTCCGCCCGATACGCTCGAAGCAATCCGCAATGAAGTTGATCGCCTTCCGACAACGGGCACCGATTACAGCGAACATCAGCGCGGCTGCTCTGATGTGCATTGGACCGATTCACCGGCCTGCACGAATCTGATTGCGTTGCCTGCGATGATCGAGTTTCTGAGCAACATGTTCGGGGATGACCTGATCTGCACCAGTTGCGTCTTCGCACTCTCTCGTCCGGGTCATCCCGGCATTGCGATTCACACCGATGCTCAGCCGTACGGATCGAGGACTTTCGGTCTTCAGGCGAGCAGCCCGCGACTGGTGCGAGTCCTTTACTATCTCGACGATCTCACTCCGGAGCGGGCTCCCCTGAAAGTGATTCCGCACTCACATCTCTCGATGCATGCAGATGCGAACCCGTACCACCGATATCTGCGCCATCCCGAAGAGGTCATGATCACCTGCCGAGCCGGGACGGCTGCGATTATCAATCAGTCGGTCTTTCATGCCAATTACCCCAACGTCAGCCACGAAGACCGCCGCTTGCTGGCGATTGCGTACCGACCTGCGTGGGCCGGGCCGATTGGCGAGGTGCCCGACTGGCCTGCGGACAAAGTCGCCCAGTTGCCCGCCGCTGTGCGCACGCTTTTCCAGAGCCTCAATACTCGCAAGATCGAGTACGACCTGCCCAATCGTCCACCGAATATGAAAACCGAAGCCCCCGGCATCAACCCCAGCCGGTGGAATGTCTGAATTTGCAGAGTTGCGTTTGCCAAATTACTCCCGCACCTGCCAGGCGGCCTGTTCCTTCTCCGTTTGTGACTTCGAAATATCTCTTCTTTTCGGAAAGATCATCATGCGAATTTTTCTGACCTGCTGCGTCTGTCACCGTCCGGCAGTCTATGAGAAGACTGCAGTTCGGAAAACCGACTTCTGTCGGTCGAGGTATTCCGCTTTTGACATGCCGGGGGTGAAGTTGTCCAGAACATGGCGAGCTCGCCGGGCATCCTGACTCAGCAGCGCCACAGCCATCATGGCCATGGACCTGGAAGGATTCACGTATCCTGACTCTTTGTCGGCGATATCCCAATCCGTCTGATGATGAGATCCACAGGCTCCGGTCATCATCGGGTGAAGTACCGGTATCAGCTGACTGAGGTCCCCGGCGTCGAGGAGCGCATCCGGAGTTTTTGCTCGAACGTAAGTTTCCATCCTTACGTCGGACGGAACAACGTTGACCAGATCCCCGCCTTTGGTGATGATGGGATGGACGCGAACGCAGTCTTCATCCCGAAAAGTCTCCCTTTGTGCGTGTATCGCATTCAGTGCCAGCTGAGCAGCGTTCAGGGCGTTGATGCCACGTTCCGGTGCCATTCCCGCATGGGCAGCACGTCCGATAAACCGGATGTTTTTCGCTATGAACCCGTTGGACGAAGGAGACAGGCCGGCAGCCCCTTCATGTACGTCAGGTCCCGTAGTATGGATCATCACGGCCATGTCGATGTCGTCGAAAATACCCAGACGGATCAGTTCCTGCTTGCCGGTCAGAAATCTGGTGAGTCCCCTGCGGACCAGTCCGAGCCGATATTCGATCTCGACGTACTCTTCCGCCGGAACCGCCAGAAACACAATTCGTCCTGCCAGTTCACGCGCAACACCGGAATCCACGAGTCCGGCGGCGGCTCCCAGCATTCCCGCAATCTGTGCGTTGTGCCCGCACGCATGTGGTGCTCCGGAACGAGCAGCGCATCAAGCTCTCCCATCAGCGCGATCGTCGGCCCGGGAGCTGAACCATTCAGAACAGCTCGAACCCCCGTAATCGCCAGGGAATCGTCGTACGGCAGACTGAGACGCCGAAAACAGGACTTCACCAGGTCCGCAGTCTGGTGCTCTTTGAGTCCGAGTTCCGGCGCATCCATAATGGTTTCACCGATGCATCGTGCGAGCGACAGCCACAACTTCGTGCCCCCGCTCCAGCAGGCAAGCGACGATTCCTCGCCCCAGCAATCCGACTCCCACAACACCGACAGGTACTTTCTTCACTTTCTTCGATTCCTCGCTCTGCCTCACTCCTGCCCTTCCGCGCCACGCTCAGGCTAATCGCCCGGACGCCTCAATAGGCCAGACGTCCACCACGAAACCGTTTTCGTGGACAATCATTTCCCGGTAGAGATTGCATGTGGTACACGCATGGCTGGGGATCAGATGCAGCATCTGGCCGATGTCCCAGTCCGGGGCATTTCGGACGACGGTGTGCTCTTCGGACAGGAAGAACGGAATTTCCACGTTCGGAAAATCACGAATCGCCGGCACGCCAAACTCGCCACCGGCACCTTTGACACCCAGATCCAGCACTGCACTGCCCGAGCCTGGTCTGCTGATGACACTGACCAGCACGGACAGCGCGATCTCGAATTCCGGCACCAGCCGGTGGTATTGTCGGTCCATCGTCGCGTACGTTCCGGCCTGAATTTCATCAACGCCTTCCATGACGCCAGTGCAGTTGTAGGTCGCGCTGGAGCAACCACTCACGCACCCGACCGGGATGCCTGCGGTTTCCAGCATCTCACGGGTATCGAGTGCCAGTTGCATCGCTGCCGTTGCTCGTTCAGTTCGTTCGGCGCGATCCAGCACGTGTACCAGGTGTCCTTCAAAGGCCTGCAAGCCAGCGAAGCGGACTCCTGACAAATCGTCCAGCCGCCGGACCAGTTCCATGACCGGTGCGCCGGGTTGCACGCCGCAACGGCCCATACCAATATCGACTTCGATCAACAGATGAACGATGGCTCCAGCGGCCGTGGCGGCCTGCGAGATGGCGGCCGCCTGATCCCAGTGATCGATGGCCACGCAGACTTTGGCCTGCGTCGCGAGCCGAGCGAGTCGCGCCACCTTTGGAGCGCCGACGACCTGATTGGCAATCAGGACGTCTTCGAACCCATGTTCGACCAGAACTTCCGCCTCTCCTAATTTCGCACATGTCATCCCAACAGCACCCGCCGCGAGTTGTCGCTTCGCGAGAGTGACACACTTGTGATTCTTGAAGTGAGGACGCAGTTTCGCGTGGCGATCCCGAAAGAACGCCGCCATCTTTGCCAGATTGCGGTCGCTTGCGGCGCGGTCCAGCAGCAGGGTCGGCGTGTCGAGATCAGCCAGGGATCTGCCAATGCGCGGATCGAATTTGTTCATGGTGTCTGTCTCCGGGTACGGAATGGCTCGCTGCGTTACTCCGGCCATGGCGACTTCTCCGTGGCAAGAGAGTAGAGAACGGCCTTCGAGCTTGTATATTCGTGGACTGCTTCGTCGAACCCAAGCTCCGCGCCGATACCGCTCAGCTTGTATCCAAAGACGGGGACATTCGGTCGCAAAGCCCCGCCGCCGTTGATGGTGATTCGTCCTGCCCGTAACCTTCGCGCGACCCGCAGAGCTCGAGTGCCGTCGGATGTCCAGAGATTGCCCATGAGACCGAAATCGCAGTCGTTGGCGATCCGCACAGCTTCTTCCTCGTCTCGGAAGGTCATCACACTCAAGACAGGCCCGAAGATCTCTTCGCGAGCGATTGTCATCGCCGACGTGACGCGATCAAAGATCGTCGGGGGATGGAAGCAATTTTGCGCCCCAGTCGGAAGTTGGCCTGTCAGCACGCATCGAGCACCATCGTGCTGAGCCTGCTCGACGTACCGCTGCACCGTCGAACAATGCTGTGGTGTGGCGAGACAACCCAGATGGTTATTCGGGTCCGTGGGGTCGCCTTGTCGAAGCGCCTTCGCCTTGGCGACAATGCGATCCAGAAGGTCGTCATGCTGGCTTTCATGAACCAGCAGTCGGGAGCCAGCGACGCAGACTTGTCCCAGATTGTAGAAGATTCCGGTGATGACTCCGTTCACGACTTGCTCCAGCGGCGCATCGGGAAAGACCACACTTGCCGTTTTTCCGCCCAGTTCCAGCAGCACGCCCTTCATGCCGATTTTTGCCGCTTCAAGCATCTGAATGCCGGTTTGATGACGGCCAGTGAATGTGATCTTGTCAATGCCAGGATGCCGAACAAGCGCCGTCCCGGTCTCAGCGCCGGTGCCATGCACAACGTTGATGACCCCTGGCGGAAAACCGATGTCGTGCGCCAGTTCCGCGAGCATCAACGCCGACAGAGGCGAGACTTCCGATGGCTTCAGCACAACCGTGTTCCCGCATGCCAAAATCGGTGCCAGCTTGATGGCAGCATTCGTCAGCGGAAAGTTCCACGGCACGATCGCAGCAATCGCGCCCATCGGCTCTCGAAACTGCATCGTGACATTGTCCGGCAGCGTGCCATAGCATTTTCCGGCGATCTTGTCCGACAGCCCTGCATAGCTTTCGAACAGGTCCGCCGCGCACGGTACGTCGAACCCTCGAGTGTCGCGAATTGGCTTACCAACGTTCAGGGTATCAACCATCGCAAAGTCTTCGAGCCGCGACCTTATTCGTTCCGCGAGCTGCCTGAGCATCCGACCGCGTGCCAATGGGTCAAGCCGTGGCCACGGTCCGTCATCGAATGCTCTGCGCGCCGCACGAACGGCGCGATCAACATCTTCCGTGGAAGCCACGGAGACATCGTCCAGATGCTGTCCGGTAGCCGGATTGGTGACCGCCCATGTGCGAAGGCCAGTTCCGTGCGTCCAAGCGCCATCGATGTAAAGCTGTTTCATAAAGGTGACTCCACGGTCCGACGTGTAAGGACACTCGCCACGGTTCCGACCGTTACTCCGACCAGCAGCGAACAGGGGATGATCCATACAAAACTGATTGTCAGCGGCAAGCCCAGGTCTTTCGCATAGGCGATCGACACCGCAGTCGCGATGCTCGACAACAAGCCCAGCCATGCTCCGAATGCATTGGCCCACGGTACAAACAACGCCAGAAAAAAGAGGACAAACAGCGGAGCGGTCAACAAGTTGATCAGCTTGAAGCAACGTTCGACCAGGTTCCCGACAAACAGCAGATTCAGCATGCTCAGCGCGATCGCGATGGCAGATACCAGCCACGTGAGCCATTTGAGACGTGACACCGTCTCAGCGTCTGAAGATGAGAATCCCGTCCGGCTCGACAGAAAATCCTTTTCCAGCACGGCACAAGCCGAATTCACTCCGGACGACAGACTCGACAATGCGGCTGACAGTATTGCAGCCAGCACCAGTCCTGAAAGCCCGGCCGGCATATGCGTCATGATGAACATGGGAAAAAGTTGATCGCCGATCGAATGCAGGGTCTGGCCAGCAGCGAGTTCGGGCGGATGGGCTCGATAAAAGCCCAGCACTGCAATGCCCGTTAGCCCCAGCAACAACATCACCGTCACATCGGTGACCTGCGAAACGAACAATGTCTTGCGAGCGGCCGACGCATCGCGCGTCGAAAGGAATCGCTGGATCGACATTTGATCTGAGCCGTTCGTGCAGACGTACCACAGCGTCGTTGAGACCATCAATATTCCGAAAGACACGCGAGGTTTGGGATCGAAGCCCCAGCTTGGTTCCTGCCAGTGACTGGGCCAGACAGTCGGCCACCACTCGCCGACGCCGCCCATCGTTGCGGTGATCACTACAAGCGTGACGACAGCTCCAGCCAGCATCGTGACTGACTGAATCGCGTCCGTCATCACTACGGCCTTAAGGCCGCCGGAAGATGAATACAGGGCCGTGATGACACCAAGGACGACGCACAACCAGGGAGTCCAATACGGTTCGAGTCCCAGCAACGGCACCAGAACCACGCTGCTGGTTGCGAACAGAATCGTCGCCATCCAGCCCAGACGCAGCAGCAGAAAGACTCCCGCCCCGGCCTGTCGAATGCTCATTCCCAATCGTGATTCGAGCAGTTCATAGGCACTCGTCACCGGCTGACGCATGAGCAGCGGAATCAGACCATAGCCGACAATTACGTAGATCAAGGGATGTGCTAACGACTGCGTCGCCATCATCGGACCGTACGCAATCAATTCACCCGGATTACCGAGATACGATAACGTGCTGACGAGTGTTGCGAATAGCGACAACCCCAGCGCGATCGGTGACATTCTCCGCCCACCGAGCAGATAGTCGTCCGCCGTCTTGTTCTGCCGCGAATAGAACGCACCGACACCCAGCATCAGCAGGGCGTATGCGGCCAGGACCAGCCAATCAAAAATCTCCACGACGTTGCATCCTCGAATGACCAGTGACCGCAGTCTCTTGAAGGCCACATAAAATAGTATTATATTGAGTCGGGGCTCGCAAGCGGCGGACAGCCGACACAGTTCGTGAAGTGAGTTCCAGGCCCAACGACCTGTGCACAGCACCCTACCGAGGAAATCGGCATGCGAGTTTGGATTGTCTTTTTGCTTGTTATCACAGGGTTCGTTCACAACCCATCGTCACTCGTCGCGGACGAACTGCTCGTCGATCTTCAGGCTCAGGATGCGTCGAAGGACTGGTTGTTCCTCGACAAGACGGCCCGTATTGAGGACGGCGAGCTGGTCTTCGATGGTCGCCAGAAGATATCCCGTGCTGTCTATACGCCGCAGGAGTGGAGTGACGTGACGCTACGGGCAAAGTTCCTCGTCGAACCTCAGGCTGAAGGAGTTCTGGCGTGCGGATTTATGGTCCGTGCGGTCGATGGAAGCAGTTACTACTACGTTCATTTCGATCGTGCATCAGCCATTCTCGTTCGATACAGTCAGGGAAGTGAATGGAATGAAATCAAGCGGGTGAGTGTTTCCGACAGGTCGCCAGGCCAGTGGCACGAAGCACAACTTGAGTGTCTCGGAAACACTCTGCGAGTCTCACTCAATGGGAAAGTGTTGTACGAGGCAAAGGACGATACGCTGGCTGCGGGACGCATTGGCTTCTACGGGAGCCAGGGGGTGGTCCGGGTGAAGGACATCTGCGTCACGGGCACTGCACGGAATCCCGCCGGGGACTTCGTCATTCCGCCGCCCGCTTTTGTGCATGTTTGTGAAGACGCCGGAGCTGGTGCCTATGAAGCGTTTCCGGATGTCTGTCGGCTGAACGACGGTCGGCTGATGTGCGTGTTCTATGCCGGCTACGGCCACGTCGCATTGCCGAACGCCCAGCTACCCCGAGGCGGACGCATCTCGTACTGCTTGTCGAGCGATGAAGGTCAGACCTGGTCTGCAGCCCAGACTCTGTACGACGGGCCGGACGATGATCGCGATCCGTCCATTGTGCAATTGAAGAGCGGTCGGATCCTCTGCAATTTCTTCTCATTGGGGGGCAAGACTGGCGGTGGCTACGAAGGGCTTGGTTCGTGGATGATCGCCTCGGACGACCAGGGAAAGACCTGGTCTGAGCCGCAACTGATCTCCGGGACTCATTATTGCAGTTCGCCGATTCGGGAGCTTTCCAGTGGCCGCCTGATCATCGGGCTGTACACTGACGGCGGGAAGAACTCGCAAGGCTCCGTCGCGTTCAGCGATGACGGGGGCAAGACCTGGCGGCCGGAAGTTCTGATCGACAACGGGGGCATCCAGCTCGATGCGGAAACCGACCTCATCGAATTGAAGGACGGAACGCTGTATGCGGCTCAGCGGCCGCAGATGAGTTTCGCGACATCGAAAGACCGGGGGGATACCTGGACGATTTCTCAGCCGATGGGTTTTCCCGGGCACTGCCCGTACTTCCTGAGGACCAAAGACGACGTGATTCTACTGGCATTCCGTCTTCCCAACACCAGCCTGCGTTTCAGCCGCGATGAAGGTAAGACGTGGAGCGACAACGTGGTGATCGACGAAGTCATCGGCGCTTATCCATCAATGGTGGAGCTCAGGGACGGCAGCGTGCTCGTCGTGTATTACGAAGAGGGTGGCGGCTCCAGTATTCGGGCCAAACGGTTTCGAGTGACCGCCACGGGCATCGAATGGATACCTCCGTCAAGCCCCTGACACTCGAATGAAGTTTACCGCCCAGCCGCAGGCACCGGCATTCATCCGGGCCTGCGCCTGCGGCTGGGCGGTAAACGATGATCAATCGCCGTCCAGCCTGAGCCAATCCACCTTCAAGGGATCAACCAATGAGACCAAGTCGAGTTAAAGCCAAACTGAAGCGTGGCGAGCCCGCGCTCATCACCTGTTGCCACTTTATCGATCCCAGTGTGTATGAACTCGTCAGCTTGTTAGGCTTCGACGGGATCTGGCTCGACCTGGAGCATCATTCGACGAGTGATGAGACGGCCTCGAATCTGATGCGAGCCGCGCGCGTCGGAGCGTCGGACGTCATCGCGCGACCTGCCAAAGGTGAGTTCATGCGCATGGGGCGGTTGCTGGAAGCCGGCGCGCAGGGGATCATGTACCCGCGGTGCGAATCGGCCGAGGAAGCAGCCCAGCTGGTGCGGTGGGCGAAATTCGCTCCTCAGGGCGAGCGTGGCGTGGACGGTGCGAACGGAGATAATCCCTACTGCGTAATTCCGATGGTGCCCTATCTCAAGGCGGCCAACGAGCACACGCTGCTGATCGCACAATTGGAATCGCCGAATGCGCTCGATCACGCGGCGGCGATTGCGGCCGTTCCCGGTGTGGACGTGTTGATGTTGGGGCCCGGCGACCTGAGCGTCATCGCAGGCATCCCGTACCAGTTCGATCACCCGCTGATCGTCGATGCCTATCGATGCGTTGCCGAGGCAGCGAAGAACGCGGACAAATGGTGGGGCACGGTCAGCGGCAGTCCCGAGCACACTCAGAAGCTATTTGATCTGGGAGCGAAGTTCATCTGTCACGGTGCCGATCTGATCATGGTCAAGCAAGGCATGGAACAGATTCAACAGCGTTACACGCCGCTCGGATTCACCTTCGACAATCGGCTCGCCGCCGAAGCGGCCCGTCTTATGGAAAACCAGTCATGACGCTGCCGCATGCGGTTTTGATCGTGGGTGTCGGTTCAATCGGTGAGCGGCATTTGCGATGTTTCCAGTCGACGGGACGAGCTGAAGTGTCGTTCGTCGAAGTCAACCCCTCGCTGCGGGCAACGATCGCGGAACGCTACGGCGTGTGCGGATTCGCGGACCTTGAAGCGGCACTGGCGGATCGGGGCGGCGCGTCGCCGAGCAATTCACTTTCGGCGGTCGTCGCAACGCCGGCGAATCGACATCTGGAGATCGCAACTCGGCTCGCCGAAGCCGGCCGACACCTGTTGATCGAGAAGCCCCTCAGTACGAATACCAACGGCGTGAGTCGGCTGGCCAGTGTGGTCCGCGAGCGTGGTGTGGTCGTCAGCGTGGCCTATGTCTACCGCTGTTTTCCAGCGCTGGGCGCGATGCGTGAGGCCCTGCTGAGCGGTCGATTCGGGAAACCCGTTGAGATCGTGGCAGTCTGTGGTCAGAATTTTCCAACGTACCGTCCCGCCTATCGTGACATTTATTACAACGATCACGCGACGGGTGGCGGAGCGATTCAGGACGCACTGACCCATGTGCTGAATGCCGGAGAATGGCTGGTCGGCCCGATTGATCGACTCGTAGCCGATGCCGCCCATCAGGTGCTCGCCGACGTGACGGTCGAGGACACGGTGCATGTGCTGACGCGCCAGAGCGGGGTGCTCGGCAGCTACAGCCTCAATCAACATCAGGCTCCGAATGAAGTCACTTTGACCGTCATCTGTGAACAGGGCACGGTTCGCTGGGAATCGCATGCACATCGTTGGCGCTGGATGGTGCGACCGGATGAACCGTGGCACGACGAGTCGCACGAACCACTGCCGCGTGACGCTGCGTTTATCACGCAAGCCAGTCGCTTTCTCGATGCGGTTGACGGTATCGCAAAACCGCTTTGCACCCTGGAGGAAGGCGTGCAGACGTTGCAGGTCAATCTGGCCGCTCTGGCCAGCGTGGAATCAGGGAGTTGGCAAAAAGTTGGAGGTGCTTCATGAATTGGAAAGAACTCACCATGTTTGTCTTAATGAGTAGCGTCGCCTGGTCTGGCGTGTCACGCGGGGAAGAACGGGCGAAACTTCCGCCTGACGTTCTTGAACGCTGTCTGGAAACACTGCGGCAGGGGATGAAGTCCGATGAGTTTTGGCCGGCCATACATGCCGCCGAGGGACTGACTCTGGCCGGCCATGGCGACGAAGTGATTGCCGCTTTGCGCGACCGCCTGCCGGCAGAACGCGACGATCAGCGCCGCTGTGGCCTGGCACGCGAACTGGCCCGAGCGGGTGATCGCAGCACTCTGCCAATCCTGTTGGACATCCTGAGCAATCCCGAATCGACAGGACGAGTCCATGCGGCGGAAAGTCTCTTCAAACTCGGCGAGGCGGGCGACATGAAACAGCTCCGCGCAGCGTTTGAACAGACGGAACATCCCCAATTACAACTCTGGGCGGCTGCCGCTCTGGCAAAAACTGGGCAAACCGACGCATTGGCTCTGGTGCGAAGACAGTTGCAATCGACCGATGGACCGACTCGCACGACGGTCGCTTTCGCACTGTCGCAAGTCGGAGGTTCGCAGGATATCGCCCCCTTACTGCAGGCGCTTGCTAATGAGACCGACACTGTCGCGCGAACGTTTCTCGTGAATGCATTGGCGAACCTCGGCCATGCCAGGGGGCATCAGGAACTGATCCGCAATCTTGATTCAGCCGATGCCACCGTGCGAACAGTGGCGGCGGAAGCCGCAGGCCATGCCCGCTGCGTCGATTGCCAGGCCAAACTGATTCAGTTTCTGGACAATTCCACGCTCGATACCCGAGTCCGCGCTGCTCAATCCCTGTTTGTCCTCTCCCTTCCAGCCAGGAAACGGTGAAATTCATGAGTGACTCTCACGCACAGCCAGAACCAACGATCAAGCAGCTCTTCGACCTGAGCGGCCGAGTCGTGCTGGTGACGGGCGGCTGCGGGCATCTTGGTTCGGCAATGTGCCGCGCGCTGGCCGAAGCGGGAGCGTCGGTCATCGTCACCAGCCGAGATGCTTCGAAGGCACAATCGCTCGTTAAGACGTTGCCGCAGACCGGCGCTGCTCGGCATTTTGGCATCGCACTCGACCACATGAATCCGGATTCCTTACCGACGAGTTTTCAGGAAGCCGTGTCGCTTGCCGGTGCAGTGGATGTGCTCGTCAACAACGGGCACGAAGCGTTGGGAGCCGATTGGTCCACGGTCACTGCCGAAGAGTTTTCACGACAGATCGGCAACGCTACGGGCTACTTTGTGCTGTCGAAACTCCTGCGCGATCAAGCCGTCGAGCGACATGTTCCGGCGAGTGTGATTCTACTTGGTTCGATGTACGGCGTTGTGGGCTCGTATCCGGATGCCTACGAGGGTATTTGTTCGGCCAGTCCCGTGGCTTATCACGCCCTCAAAGGGGGCATCGTACACATGACGCGGCATCTTGCGGTCTACTGGGCGAAGGACGGAGTTCGGGTGAACTGCCTCAGCCCTGGCCCGTTTCCCGGTTCACAAGCTTCCTCCGTGTTGGTCGAGCGACTGAGCGCGAAATCGCCAATGGGACGCATGGGAGCGCCGAGTGAACTCAAAGGCCCGCTGGTGTTCCTGGCCTCGGACGCCAGCAGCTATATGACCGGACAAAACCTCATCGTCGATGGCGGCTGGACTGCGTGGTGACCAGTGTTCGCACAGCAGCGTTCGTAGTCCCGGCTTTAGCCGGAATTCGCTGACTTTGGCCGCCTCGAACCCACCTGAAGGCGGAACTACAAACATCAGACAAACCCTCTCAAGGAACTCAACATGCCCGTCTCCATCAACGATTTCTCACCGCACGATCAGCAGATTTGGGATGAGGAACTGCAGGACTTCGTTCCGGATCGCGTGTTCGACGCGCATATTCACATGTTTCATCCCGAGCATCTGAAAACTTCAGTCCCGTCGGCTCTTAGCTCGTGGGGGCTTGCGGATTTCTCGACGCTGCAGCAGTGGGCCGCCCGGTTGTATCCCGGTCGCGAAACGCATTTTCTAGTGCTGGGCACGCCGGCACCGGGCATCGACGTGACGGCTCACAATCGCTGGTGCATCGAGCAGGTGAGGCAAGACCCGCAGTCGCGTATGAATCGATTGGTGACACCGTCATGTCGCGTGCAGGACATCGAGCGCGATGTGCGCGAACAAGGCTTCATCGGACTCAAACCGTACCGGCTGTTCTCTGTCACGGGAGACATCGCGCAGTGCCGGATTCACGAGTTCCTGCCGCATGAACAGTTGGAACTGGCGAATGAACTGGGACTCTGGGTCACGATGCACCTCTCCCGGTTTCATGGCTGTGCGGACGAGTTCAATCTGGACGATCTGCGCGAGTTCACTGGAAACCGTTACCCGAACATCAAGTGGATTCTGGCTCACTGTGCCCGCAGTTTTACTTATTGGCCGATCCGCAAGGCCATCGATCAACTGCGTGACATGCCGAACATCTGGTACGACGTGTCGGCGGTGACCGACGTGCGACCGCTGATCACGCTGTTCTCGCGCGAGGACCGGCGGCGGATTCTGTACGGATCGGACGGTGTCGATGCGATGTACTTTCACGGCCAGTACGCTGCGATGGGGCGCGCGTGGCAGTATGTGGATGTCAGCCGCTTCAATCTGCAGTTTCCGCACTGCGACGGTCGGCCGATTCTGGCGATCTACGAGCAACTGCTGTCGATGAAGCACGCCGCGGAAATTGCCCAGTGGTCCGGGGACGACATCCAGGATCTCTTCTGGCGAAACGCGGTCGCCGCGTTCGGGGTACGCTTCGGCGATGATGCTGCTCCGACACCGCTCGCCGGTAAGCGATCACAGGCCACCTACGCCCGCGCGAAGCAACTCATTCCTGGCGGAACGCAACTGCTCAGCAAGCGACCGGAGATGTTTGCTCCCGGACTGTGGCCCACGTATGCGCGCGAGGCTCGTGGTTGCGAAGTGATCGATCTCGACGGGCGACGATTCATCGACATGACGACCTCCGGCATCGGTTCCTGCTTGCTGGGATACGCTGATCCCGACGTCACGGAGGCCGTTCAACGCCGAATCGCGCTCGGCTCGATGTCAACGCTGAATGCCGCTGAGGAAGTCGAGCTGGCCGAACTGCTGATCGAACTGCATCCGTGGGCCGAGCAGGTTCGCTATGCGCGTTCGGGCGGTGAGTCGATGGCGATAGCCGTCCGCATCGCTCGCGCGGCGACGGGTCGGGACAAGATTGCTTTTTGTGGCTATCACGGCTGGTCCGACTGGTACCTCGCGGCGAATGTGAATCCCGCCGGCGCGACGGACGGTTTGCAGGGTCACTTGTTGCCGGGCCTGGCACCGAACGGTGTGCCGCGCGGACTGGCCGGGACGGCACTCCCGTTTAGTTACAACCGGCTGCAGGAACTGGAGCAGCTTGTCACTCGTCACGGCAGTGAACTGGCGGCTGTGGTGATGGAACCGACACGATCCACCGATCCCGAATCGGGTTTTCTGGAAGGTGTTCGCGAACTGTGCGACCGTTGCGGTGCGACATTGATCTTCGACGAAATCTCGTCCGGCTGGCGAATGCATCTCGGCGGCGTGCATCTGAAGTACGGAGTGATGCCAGACATCGCAGTGTTTGCCAAGGCTCTTGGTAATGGTCACCCGATGGCCGCGATCATCGGTCGGCATCGAGTCATGGAAGCTGCGCAAACGTCGTTCATCTCCAGCACGTACTGGACAGAAGCCGTTGGTCCGGTGGCGGCCCTGGCAACGATCCGGAAACTGCGCGAGGTCAACATTGCGGCTCACACCAGCCACATCGGCGGCATGATGCGTGATGGCTGGAAGAGTCTGGGGCAGCGATACTCGGTCCCGGTGAAAATTTCCGGGCACGCGGCCTTGCTCGGCCTGAGCTTTGATCATGAACAGGCGGCCGCGTTGGGGACACTCCTCACCGCGCGGATGCTTGATCGAGGATTCCTGACGGGCAGCGGATTTTACCCCAGTTATGCCCACAAGGAGCATCACGTCACTCAGTATTTTGCCGCACTGGAACCGACGTTTACCGAACTGGCGGACGCGATTCGCGAGGGCGACGTGCTGCAACGACTTCAGTCAATCGGCGTTCCGGTTCGCCACACTGGCTTCGCCAGGCTGACATGATCCCCCAAAATAGTAGAATCTTTTTGGGAAATAAATCTTATTTATTGACAAAATGAGCGTCGTGGGGGTATGTTCTTCCGCGAGGAGACAAAATTAAATGGCCACGTTGGTTCAGGATTCCCGTAATTCTCGTCCGGCGACTCAAGTCAGAGTACTCGCTCGAAAGATTCGCCAGCGAATTCAAACCGATCGCTTGGTCGATGGCTCGTTCTTTATGACCGAGGCTCAGCTCGCTGCGGAATACGGTACGTCGCGGACCGTCACTCGCGAGGCGGTCAGTCGTTTGCAGGCACTGGGGATTCTGGAAGGACGCAAGCGAAAGGGGTTGATTGTCCGCTGCCCTGACCCGCTGCGACTTTTTCAGAACAGCTTACCTTCGCTGATAACGTCACCCGACGACTGGCGGGATCTTGCAAAACTTCGTTACGCGCTCGAAGTCGGGTCCATTGAACTGGCGATTCGTGCGGCCACTGATAAGCAAATCGAACGGCTCGGAAAGATCGAGCAGGAGCTGGAGCAGGCGGTTCAGGAAGACATGCAGTCGTCTTGCACGGTCGAGCTGGACGTGAAGTTTCACTCATTGATTCTTGAGATGACAGGCTCGCGACTGATCGCCGGCATGCAGCAGGTTCTGGTGCAGTTCTTCCAGACAATGCCACGTTCGAAGCCGTCCTCGGCTTCGGCCGAGCGCATTTGTTGGGAGCATCGCGAGTTGCTTGACGCCGTTCGCGAACGCGATGTGGAACGAGCGCGCGCCATGATTCGAGTACAGATTCGTGCGACTTTGGATGCCGGCAGCGAGGCTGCTGAAGACCGGTCGGTGACCGTAGAAGGAGATGAGGCCGCGGAATGACATTTCCGAATACACAGCGACATAATTGTGTAAGGCGGAACAAGGCTTTTGATTTCGACAGGGCGTTGTGCTTGTCCTGTTTAGTCGTGATCCCACCGGGTTTCTTATTTCGGATTTCTTTGTCTGAATGAACTACTGCCAGTGGTTTATGATCTTTTGATGGGGTTCTCTATGAAAAACGAAAAATTGACAAGCCGTTCACGCGGCTTTACGCTGATTGAATTGCTCGTTGTGATTGCCATTATTGCCATACTCATTGCGTTGTTACTTCCCGCTGTTCAGCAGGCTCGTGAGGCCGCTCGACGGACACAGTGCAAGAACAACTTTAAGCAGATCGGCCTCGCTCTGCACAACTACCACGATACCCATTCCGTGTTTCCTTCCGGGGTGTTTGCAGGAAGGGGGCATGTGTATCGGACGGCCGGGGGAATTCATGGCAGTGGATGGTTCCATCAGTCGCTGCCTTTCATGGAACAATCAAGTGCTTATAGTGCAATCACCAGCTTCTTCGAAGGCAGCAGTGGTGGCGACAAGGAAGTTTACAGAGCACCTCAGGATCTTCGCCGTTTGAAACTGCCCGCCTTTATGTGCCCGTCTGATCCGAACTCGGGCTCGATCATTGGTCCCAGTCATGCAGACGGATTTCAAGGCAATTATGTCACGTGTAGCGGGTCGGTAACACTCGGAACCTACGGCGGTTGGCCTTCCGCAAACCATGGCAATCAGCTCGACGGGATGTTCTACCTCGAGTCGAAAACAAAAATGAGGGACATTACGGACGGTACCAGTAACACCATGATGGCCAGCGAGGGCCTTTCACGAGGGAGCGGGCTCGAATACGGTGGTCCTGGTCAATACTGGAATGGTTATTGGGGCGGTCCAGTTTTTTCCGCTGCACAGAATCCGAATTCCCCTGTGGCAGATCGAATTCACACCTGCCTGTCGACGACCAACATGCGGGCTCCGTGCTTGACAATCGGAGGTGCCGGAACCAATGCCGGTGTTTACGCTCGAAGCTACCATATTGGTGGGGTTCAGATTCTGCTGGCCGACGGTGCCGTTCGTTTCGTTTCGGACAATATCGACGGCGGCACGTGGAGGAGCCTCGCAACACGGGGTGGAGGCGAAGTACTTGGAGAATTCTGATTGTGGATCCGTACAAAAAAGACGGTTCACGGAATTGTGCTGCCTTTTTCTCTGTCTTCAGGTTCGCCCCGGGTTTTGTTTGCAGAGGAGCATATCTTGTCTTGCGAGTTCTTTAGTCTTTTCGGCAAAAGTGTTTCGGCGGTTGTCTTGATGCTGATCGTCTGCGGGTGCGGAGGACCAGAGGGTCCAGTGACTGTGACCGTTAAAGGTACGGTGTCGCTGGACGGTAAGCCTGTTTCTTCGGGGCAGATTATTTTCAATGATGTTGTCGGTACCGAAAAAGCGTATGCCGGCGTGATTAAAAACGGCGTTTTTTCATTTCCATCAACGGTAGGGCAAAAGAAGGTCTCAATCAATTCGCCTCAGGAAGTCGCGGGATCTTCAACGATCGTAGGAGGCATTCCGGGTGATCCTGTCTCTGCCGAAAATCCGGCTCCTCAGATCCTGGAATCGATTCCTCCGAAGTACAACGACCAGACGGAACTGACCGCCGATGTAACAACGAGTGGTGACAACACGTTTCCGTTTGAGTTGACGTCGGAGTAACTTTGGAAGGCAACAATCGTTTACCGCCGAGCCGGAGGCGACGACTCACCCGAAAAGCCGTCGCATCCGGCTCGGCGGTAAACAAACTTCGATTAACGGCGTGCTGGCGTCGGTTGACTGAGCAATCGTTTGAAGTCGATAATTCCATCACGGAGTTTGAGCATGTTGCGAGTTCTCGGCTCCGAAAAGCGGCTGTGCGATGGCATCTCACGCCGTGAATTGATGCGTGTTGGCGGGCTGTCATTGTTTGGCGGTTTGAACTGGTCGCGAACCGCTCAGGCCGTAAACACGCTCGGCGAAAGTCGCGGCCCGGCGAAGTCTGTGATCATGTTCAATTTGCTGGGAGGCCCGTCGCATATCGACATGTTCGATATGAAACCCGAGGCTGCGCTCGAAATCCGCGGCGAGTTCAGTCCCATCGCAACATCAGTTCCCGGACTGTCGATCTGTGAGCATCTACCGAAGCTTTCGCAGTGGATGCACCGCGGAACTTTGATTCGCACGTTCAGCCACATGTTCAACTCCCACGATCCGCTGCCGTTCATGACCGGCTTCACGGATGGCAATCCCGCAGCTCAGGCGCTGCCGACCGATCCGCCGGATATCGGTGCGATCTGCCAGTACCTGGGACTGGGACCGAGCGACCTGCCAGCGGCCGTCTGCATGCCATGCTTTCCAGGATCGGGGCAGAAAGGTCATCGTCGTCGCGGGCCGTATGGTGGATTCCTGGGAAAGCAGTACGACCCATTGTTCACGCTTTGCAAGCCAACGTTTGATCGCGAGCCGAAGTTCGAACACTACGACCCTGTGATGCCGCTGGGGGAGCCGTTTCCTCCCACGGCCGATTCACTGCAGGACATGACCGTGCAGCGACTCGATCGTCGACGATCTCTGGTATCCCAAATCGATGGCGAGTTCGCTCGCACGCAATCGTCGCGAGCCGTTGACTCAATGAGTGACGCTCAACGGCGAGCCTTTCTGTTGCTGACATCTGGTCGCACGCGCGACGCCTTTGACTTGAATCTGGAACCGGCTGCAGTCCGTGAAGCCTACGGTCGCAATCTCGTCGGCGCGAGCCTGCTCATGGCGCGACGATTGGTGGAATCCGGCGTTCCGTTTGTCAGCGTCCATCAGGAGATTTTCGATCATTACGGCCACGCCTACGATATGCACTCGAACAACTTCGGCATGTTGAAGAACCTGAATCTGCCGTTGCTCGATCAGGTGATTCCTGCGCTGTTGCAGGATCTCGATTCGCGCGGACTGCTCGATTCTACATTGGTTGTCGTCATGGGTGAAATGGGTCGATCGCCCAGGGTTAACGCGACTGCGGGACGCGATCATTGGCCGCAATGCGGTTTCAGTCTGCTGTTCGGCGGTGGCGTGAAACAGGGATTGGTCTACGGTTCGACCGACGCTATCGGCGCTTATCCGACATCGAATCGGGTTTCACCAGCCGACTTCGTGGCCACGATTTACCAGCTGATGGGCATCGATCCACACCAGACCGTACCCGACCGCACCGACCGCCCGATTCTGATCGCTCACGGAGGTGAGCCGGTAGTGGACATTATCGCTTAAGAAGGCGAGGGATGGTAATCGCCGTGTAACTCGTTTACCGCCAATACCGTTCAGAAAGTAGCAGGCAAACTCCGTGTGCCGTCCGCAGATTCGCAAAAGCTCTGCTTTTCTGGGTCGCGGCACATGGAATGTGCCTACTACTTTTCTTCATTGAACGATGTCTCAGTACATCCTGCGTCGAGAACAATAATCGGACAAAGAAAAAAGTATGTTCAATCCTCATCAAATCCCCGGACTCAACAGACGCGCGTTTTTAGTGGCATCGACCGTTGGTGTTGCCGGTCAGGCATTCGTTCCTCCGGCTCAGGCGATGACTGCAAAGACCGACGCAAAGTCGTCGAACGGGCGAGCGACGGCGAAATCGACGATTCTGTTTTTTCTTTGCGGCGGCGCTTCGCATCTCGATATGTGGGATTTAAAGCCGGAAGCACCGCTGGAGTATCGCGGGCCGTTTCAACCGATTGAGACATCGGCCCCCGGCGTGCGGCTGTGCGAGCATCTGCCGCTGCTGGCGAAGCAGGCCCATCACAT
>CAMAVB010000092.1 GCA_945861465.1 Candidatus Kuenenia stuttgartensis | reverse complement strand
GCAGTCGCTTCATCGAACGGATGTTGACCATCTCAGAAACCTGCCGCCTCCAGAAACGCCCCATCTACCAGTGGCTCTGCGATGCCGTGGATGCCAGCCTGAAAGGCAAATCGGCTCCGTGCATCCTGCTCGACCCGTGAACGGTTACGAACGATCCTTCAATCAGGATCTTTTTTACGGGGCGTTCAATAACGGTTTTACGCCCGGCATCCTGTTCTTTGACAACTGGGGTGACGACGACCTTGGAACGTGGTCGACAGGCTTCTTCAAGAATACCAGCAACGTCTTTGCGTATGGCGTCGGTGAGGGTGAGTATGCCTGGACAAGCCGTGTCTCTTACCTTCCGTGGTATGAAGACGAAGGCAAATATCTGATGCATCTTGGTGTTGCGGGAAGTATGCGTGAGCCGAACAACGGAACGACTCGATATCGAACCCGCGGGTCGCTGCGAAACGGCCCAGGTGCCCTCAACCCAGTCCTTGCGAATACGGGGTCGTTTGGTACGACCGAAGTGGACTACGGCGGACTGGAATGGGTCATGCAGCTGGATTCGCTGCTGCTGCAGACGGAATACACCTGTGCGTGGAACCGAAACAGCATAGGCAACGGAACCACAGCTCCGGCCGGCGCTCAGCTGGGAAATGTCTTCGTCTACGGCTGGTATGCGGAAGCTCTGTACTTTCTGACGGGCGAACACCGTGAGTACGAAAAGAAGTCCGGCGTCTTTGGTCGAGTCATCCCGCACGACAATCTGGGATCGAAGTGTGGCTGCGGAGCCTTGCAAGTCGGCGCACGTTACAGCATGGCGAATCTGTCGGATTCCGGAATGGACGGCGGTCGTGTCGATGACGTGACACTGGGACTGAACTGGTTTCTCAATCCGAACATGAAAGTTCAGAGTAACTATGTTTACACCACGCGGGACACACAGGCAGGCCCCGGCGGCGGAGACTATTCAGGCTTCGGAATGCGACTGGCATGGGACTTCTAATGCGCACGTCTTATTTTAACGGCACACCAGCAACGGGTTTGCCATTGGTCGTCAGAATCTGAATCTCGTGCGCGCGGTGCGGGCCGGTGTACTTCCAGACAATCTTCTTCTCGGGAGTCACTTCAAAGACCTTGATGGCTTCCTGAGATGCATAACTGCAGATCACCGTGTTGCCGTTTGGAAGTCGCTGGGCTCCGCACGGATCGGCGAATGGCCGCAGGTCCGGGAAGTCATCGTTGCTGACCTTCCAGACAACCTTGCCGTTCGCATCCATTTCAACTGTCTTGTTTCCGTGAGTCAGATTCACCAGTGTGTGGCCGTTCTCCAGGCGGATTGCAGTAAACGGCCAGTTCTCGGCAGCTCGACCACCAAGATCGTCCATGTCGGTTGCGAATTGATTCACGACTTTGCCTTCCGGAGTGTACTCCTTGACTTTAAACGCCAGCAGATGCGGGGCAAGGTAATTGCCGTTCGCTAACTTGCGCGCCATCCTCGTCTGCATGTGGGCGTTGTCGGTTTCCGGCTGCAGAGGAACATCAACGACGATTTTCCCGTCTGCATCGACTTCGAGGAGTCGCGGCTTTTTGCCAAGTTCCGTGATGAGCGTGCGACCGGTGTCGAGTCGCTGCGCTGTGCCGATCTCACCGTTTTCTGGAGACTTCGCATAGTGAAACACAACGTCGTGTTCACGAGTGAGCTCTTTGACTTCATCCCCCCAGGCGATGAGCGCATTGCCATTCGGCAGCATAAAACCATCCCGCGCCCCCGCTTTGCCGGAGTTCCATGCTTCGGATCCATCTTCGGCAATGATGCCTGTGAATGTAGGACCGGCGATAAAGAATGAATGCCGGATGGGTTCATCCGCCTGAAGACTCGCAGCAAGCATCAGCATGATCAAGACCGTAGACGTACGCAACATCGAAGGGATTCCTTTTTGAGGTCTATCAAAGTGATTCTGGGGTAGGCCGGACCAGCGTATTCCGAACAAATATACGCGGTCCTCGGAGGGCTGACGCCCTGCCGCTCGCCGCAATTGCATCACTGTACCGGATTCGTAGTTGGAATACAGGCATCAGCCTGCTGCGTTGAATCCGTTGTCATGCAGAGAAGTTCAGAAACAATGCTGTCTGAGTCTGTTCGATGGGGGATAAAGGCCGTATAAATTTCCGACTGTGGAACTGCGGTTTGAATTTCGGCTGAGCGGTCGAAGTCGCAGGGACTGTTGAAGAGACTGGAACGGTTGAGGAACAGCAAGATGGACGAATTCATTCAGATGTTGGCTAAGCAGCTTGGCGTGAGCGATGAAACGGTAAAATCCGCGACGGGCGGAATCCTGAAAATGCTCGAGGACCAACTGGGCAGTGATTTGTTTGCCAAAGTCAAGGTACAGCTTCCAGGCGCTCAAGGACTTATCACTGCCGCTGAAAAATCGGGGGCCTCCGAATCGAATGGTGGCGGTTTAGTGGGCTCACTTGCATCAATTGCCGGCTCACTTCTCGGCGGCAAAGCCGGGGAACTTGCTGATCTCACCGGAGCGCTGACAAAGAGCGGTTTGAGTGTCGATAAGATTCCGCAGTTTATGTCCATGCTGATTGAATTCCTCAAGCAAAAACTTGGCAATGATCTTTTCGCCACCATTGCCGCCAAACTCCCGGATCTGCTTGGCAAGAAATAGTGAACTGCCGACGAGTATTTATAATACAGGATCCATGAACATATTTTCTCATTCAATAACCGCCGCGCAACTGCACGGCTGCGTGGCCATCGGAAACTTTGACGGAGTTCACCTGGGCCATGCCGTGATGCTGACTGAGCTGCGGACGCTAGCGGCAGAGCAGGGGACTCAGGCCGTGGCCGTTACGTTTGATCCGCATCCGATCACCGTGCTGCGTCCTGAGTTCACTCCGCCGATTCTGACGACGGTGGAAGATCGAATCGAATTGTTGCGCGCTGCCGGCGCGGATTCTGTCATCGTGCTGCCCGTCACAAAGTCGCTCCTGGAAATGACGGCGGAGCAGTTCTTTCAAGCTGTCATTCTTGAAACGTTTCACGCACAAGGTGTGGTCGAAGGACCAAACTTCCGATTCGGTCGTGACCGAAAGGGCGACACGGCCATGTTGCAGGGATTCTGTGACCGGGCATCACTGCCATGTCGCATTGTGCGTCCGGTCGAAGTCAACGGACAGCTCATTTCATCCAGCCGCATTCGTGAACTTCTCTGCAGCCGAGCTCTGCGACAGGCGGTTGAGTTGCTGGGACACCCGTACCGCATGACGGGAGTTGTCCGACGCGGAGCAGGCCGTGGCGCCACGATCGGTTTTCCTACAGCGAATCTTGCTGAAGTTGCGACCCTGTTGCCAGCTCATGGAGTCTACGGCGGTCAGACGATGCTGGATGGCAAATGTTATCCGGTGGCGGTCAGCATTGGCCCGAATCCGACATTTGGTGAGCATCGTGAAAAAGTGGAGTGCCACATTGATGGATTCAGCGGCGATCTTTATGACAAAGTATTACAGGTGGATCTGCTGTCTGAAATTCGCCCGTTGCAGTCATTTGATTCCATCGAACGCCTCGTTGAACAGATCCGTGAAGATGTGGCGACGACGAGGCGTTTGCAGCCCCGGTTTGTGTCCGGAGGTTGACGGAATTGTTTTTGCAACACGAGGGCTCTGTCAAGATTTGATTTTCGGATTCAGGTTATCAGGGGAGAGGAATAACCCCTCATCCGGCCTGTCGGCCACCTTCTCCCTTTTCCAGGGGAGAAGGGACTTGCTGCGTGCCCAGCGGGCCGCGATTGTTCTATTGAGATTTCGTATTTGAAATTTGAGATTTGAAATACAAGGCGCTGGGCGTTGCCCACGCGGTTAAACGAAACTCCTCATCCTGCAGCCAGACAATGCCTGAACTTCCTTTCCTGACCGATGCAGAACGAGCCCGATATGAGTGGCAGATGTGGACGCCGGATGTCGGTGAGGAAGGGCAACGGAAGCTGAAGGCAGCCAGTGTGCTGGTGTCACGGATCGGCGGGGTCGGAGGCACTGTGGCGTATTTCCTGGCTGCTGCCGGGGTCGGGAAACTGCTCCTGGCACATGCTGGCAACGTCAAGCCCAGTGATCTCAATCGCCAACTGCTGATGACCACGGACTGGCTGGGCAAGCCGCGCGTGGAGTCGGCTCAGCGCCGACTGCAGGAGCTGAATCCGCATGTCGAAATTGTGGCGTTCAATGAGAACGTGTCCGATGTGAACGCGACGGCGATTGTGAAACGAGCAGACATCGTCGTGGATGCGGCTCCATTGTTTTCCGAGCGATTCGCAATGAACCGTGCTGCGGTCGAGCAGGGCAGGGCACTGATCGAATGTGCGATGTTCGATCTGGACGCACAACTCACGACGATCATTCCCGGGTCCACGCCCTGTCTGAGGTGCCTGTATCCCGTCGATCCGCCGCACTGGAAACGCCAGTTTCCGGTCTTCGGGGCCGTTTCCGGTATGATCGGAGCGTTGGCCGCGCTGGAAGTGATCAAGCTGATCACAGGGATCGGCGAACCGTTGACGAACAGCCTGTTACTGATCAATCTGCGGACGATGGAGTTCCGAAAACTGCCCACCGTGCGGGACGATCAGTGTGAAGTCTGTAGTAGCTTGACTCTCTGAGTCGAGGATTTGTTCAGCAAACGTTGAGAGTGTTGTTTTTGTGAGTAGATTTTTGGCAACGCATCATTTTGAGGCCGACTCAATGTAGGCCGACTCAATGTAGGCCGACTTCGCCGAAGTCGGCACAGCAGATTTCAGCGAAATCTGCTTACTTGTTTCGGTTGCGGGCGAAGCCCGCGCCAAGGACTTCTGTCTGAATTGACACGGAGGGCTCACGTCCTCCGCTCGCCGAACTACAAAAAACAGGGGCTGCTGAGAATTCAGCAGCCCCTGTGAGTCTGAGTCATCCTATGCCAGCCATCGCTGGTTAAGCACTACGGCAGGAACGGAGGGAATCCGATGTTCGGGAACAGTGGGTCCGCTGCAGCTCGCAGGTTGTAGCCTCCGTTTGAGAATGCATTCTGAATATTCTGAGTCACGCCGAAGGTGATGAAGGAGTTATTCGGGTCATTCAGCATCGGACCGTTGTCAACCTGGAACAGATCCGCCTCACGATTCGAGGCTCCGAGAATGCCCAGGAAGATGGCTTTCAGCGGATCGAGTGTCGTGTAAGTGGCACCCAGAGGTGTCACATCGTCGCCTCGTGAGCTTGGGAGGATCTGATTACCGGCATTCGTCTGGAATCGCAGATCAAACTGAGCAGTGTCGTCCAGGTAGATCGCGTCGAAGGTCAGGTTCCCGGCGTCATCCACTGATGTGAAGGTTTCGCCAGCTGACAGGAACGATGCAGTGCGGAAGTCTTCTTCCAGATTCCCACCGAACGCATTGTTCTGGACATCGGCTGCGACATAAGCACCCGTTCCGACATTGATGAACAGACCTTCGCCCGTCACGAGATTCGTTCCGTTGTTCTGAATCGTGTTGTTCGTCACAGTCAGGAAACTGTTCTGAACCGTTCGCAGATTCAGGTACGGAGACAGGTATGCTGTATTGCCATTCACACTTCCTAAATTCAGGTTCGTGAACTCTGGCAAAAGCGGATCGTAGAAGAATGGGAATTGCGGTCGGTCATCGGCTGGATTAAATGGTGGATTTGGAAACGGGAAGTTTGCCAGGTATCTGAAGCGGCTCTGGTTCATATTCGCGTCAGCTCGGTAGAAGATCCCCTCGGTTCCATTTGAAACCACCGTGTTGTTGTCCAGTGTAATCCGGATTGGATCAAACACCGAGGCTCCGTTTTCGCGGTTGCGAATACCACCAGCTCCCGTCAGCAGCAGATTGACTCCACGTTGACCATTCTGACTGATCAGGTTGTCGGTAATGGTCAGCTGAGGAATTGCACCAGACTCTGTCACACCGTCATTGAAGGACAAGGTACCGTCGCTGGCGTCCGTGTCAATCGCGGCAGGAGGGATTCCGGTGGCAGTCCCGCCGAACATATTCAGGCTCACACCGTCGCCACCGTTGCCGGCAGCGATACCATCCCGCGTCCCACCAATCGTATTACCAGTGATCGAGATGACAGGCCGAGGATTCCCGGTGGCGTCGGAGCCCGTTGCGGTCAGAGCAATTCCGTCATCTTCGTTCGACTGGATCATATTTCCTTCGCCGACCCCACCGACGATCAGCGTAGCAGCCGAAGGTCCGGAGAAGTTGGCCTGGATACCGTCGCCATCAGCCACATCGACATCTCCGTTGGCATTCGGATCTCCGACTTCCGTGGCACCTGCAATGCTGTTCGTGATAATCGTGCGAGATGCTCGCACAACACCATCCGAGGTGCCGGATGCATTCCAGCGGATGCCGTTACCTCCGGCGAGTGTTCCGTTCCCATCGATGGTCGTCTGACCTGTTCCTGAAGTGATCAGGATGTCAGACCGGCCACCGGTGGTATCAATTCGTACGCCGTCTCGAGCGTTGTCGGAGATGCTGGTGTCGCCGTTTGTATTGGCTCCTGCATGGGCTGGCGAACCTGCAGGGACTCGGTTACTCGTAATTTCCACGAGGACTCGGGATTCTTCCGTAGCCACCAGTTGCACACCATCCACTCCGTTTTCATTGAACGTATTGCCGTCAAAGATGGAGCGACGTCCCGGTGGTAGTCCATCGGTCGGATCGCCGAACGACGAGAACTCGGACGTTGTAACCAGCACACCATTCTGACCGTTGTTATTGAAGCTGCTGCCGGTCACATCACTGATCAGAGTCGCATCGCCATGAATGGAATAGCGAGCACCATTTTCAGTGTTGTTGTCGAAGACGCTGTTGAGCACTGTCACCATGTTGGCAGTAAGGGACATCGGCTGGTTCGGATCGAATCGATCGTTGCCCTGTGCCAGCACGTCCATGCCGTCACCGGCGTTACCGGTGAAGATTGAGTTGGTCACCGTGGCGAGTAGCAGAGACGAGTCGGACCGTCGCAGTCCCAAGCCGTCGCCGTTCCAGCGAGGATCGGTACCATCGATCGTTCCAGTCACCGATGTGTTCGTGATGTTGACCACGGCTTTGCCGGTTCCAGTCACATCAACGCCGATTCCCACATCGCTGTTGCCATTGATGATGTTTGAACTTCCGACAGCAGTTCCACCGATGATCAGATTCAGACGATTGTTATCGACAATGGCTGGTGGAAACGGCGGTTCGTTATTCGGGCCAAACAGGTTGGACACAATACCGCCTCCGGAATTGTCGGAGATCGTATTCCCCAGCACTGTGGCATCAAGCTGAGCTTCGTTGTCTGCAGCAACCTGTTGACTGAACAGGATGCCTGCACCACCGTTGCCCGTAATCGTGTTGTTTGCAATTCGGCGATTCGGCAGAGTTCCAAAGTCGATGAAACCGCCGTTTTCGATCAGGAATGCGGCTCCATTGCCGCCGTTATCCGTAATCGTATTGTTCAGCAGGTTCCCATCGATCATCCCGCCATTTGCGGCCAGTGCCCGAAAACCATCACCAGCATTGTTCGAGATGAAATTGCCCTGAACATACGAAGTTCCGCTGTAAACGTTGATTCCAGTGCCGCCGATCGTGCTCGTGGCATGAATTTCAGCCCCTGGGCCATTGGCCTCAAGTCGCACACCGTGGCCCAGGCCGTTCGTAATCGCGTTTGACTGAACCGTGACGCCCTCCGCGACAGCGTTGTCGTTCATCACAATGGCGAGACCATCCTGGCTGGCTCCGGTGATTATGTTGTTATTGAACGTTGAGCTCTTCAGGACTGCGTTATCAGCGGCCGTAACCTTGATGCCCGCTTCCGTCGCTCCCACGCCTGAGCGAGTCCCAACGGCTGTCGCCAACTGATTGATGGACCGCTGCAGGAATGGGGCTTCTCCCGGCAATTCACCAGGATTGGTGCCGCTGTAAGCAAACTCGGTAGGTTCAGCCAGGACTTGAATTGGAGTGTCAAGCGCAGGAGTTCCCATGATGGCTTGCAGACCGTTTGGCGTCACCGCTCCGGCTTGAAGAATATGCCGCAGCGACAACGTGTGTCCCAGTTCATGTGCTGTGACCAGGCCAATCGCCCGGCGAGTAAACGTCAGGTTGCCGGATGTGAGTCCAGTGATGGCATTGTTTGGAGTTGATTCCGGCGACTGAACATAGATTCCGTCCTGATCGCGAGCCCCTGTAAAGGCGTTCGGTGGATTGAGAAGTGGTGAAAACTGGTTGATACTGTCAGTATAGACTCCCATGGCCGAGGCCCCGTTGGCCTGCGGCGTACCGAATATTCCCTGACCCGGTCCCACGCCCATTGCATTTCGAATATTGCCGATGTCTGCGGCCTGGCCAGCAAGACCACCGAGCGGAACTGCACTGTCGCCAATCGTGATGACATAGTACTCGGTCGCACCGTTTGATGGTGCCGTTCCGGTGTCACCGATTACGAAGTCGATGTTCAGGGATTCACCAGGTATGATCGAACTCAATGGACTGTCAGCGGAAGTCGGCAGGTTCTTGTAGTAGCTCTCGACCGTCTGAAGAATTGCATTCGTGACGGTATCGAAGTCAGACGCTGCAAAGCCGTAGGCCGTGACGTCAAACGGATCGACAAGCCGTCCGTTGGCATCAACCTGTGATGCCTGACCTGGATCAATGAAGTCCAGTACGATCGTGAGGCCGGCGACTGGATTACCACCCTGAATATTGTTGAATAACGCATCGACTTGTCCGGTTGCCGTGTCCTGCAGGTCAACCAGGATACCACCTGCTGTATTTCCATTCAGAGTGTTCCCAAGTGAGGCATTCGGGCCACCGATGTCGAAAACACCTTCGCTGGCGTCTTCACCAAAGATGCAGATTCCCGCGATGCCATTGTCGTTGGATGTGTTCGAGACGATCCCCTGATCCAGTCGCCCGTTGCCATTCAGGTCTTCGCCGGCATCGAGAGTGCCATCACCATCCAGGTCTTCAGAGACTGACCGGAAGATACCGCCGTTCAGATAGTGAATGAAGATGCCGTTACCCAGGTTTTCGTTTGTGCTGTTGTTCGCGAGGCTCGCAAGGTTGAACGTGCCGCCATCAGTGGTCAGGCTGATTCCGTCGAACGTGTTGCGATCCGCTGTGTTGCCTGTGTCGTCTGTGTTGCGTTCGACGACTGCGTTCACAGTCGATCCAGCGCGACCTTCAATCAGGATGCCTGTACCGTTGTCGCTGGCCGTGTTAGCCACAATCCCGGTGGGTACAAGTCCGTCCGGGTCATCAGCATTTATTGTTGACCCCGGCTCAGCGATGATTTTCAGGCCAACACCGCTGTTGTTTGATGCAGAGTTGGCTGAAACCAGGAGCTCTGCTGTGTTTCCGCCGGCGACGGAGAGTGCCAGGCCGTCGTTGGAAGCACCAATGAGCCCATTAAACTCGTTCTGATCCACAATGATCCGTCCGGAAACGTCCTGGAGGAACGCACCGTTCGTGTAGTTCGTGAAGATATTGCAGGTCAGATTGACGTCGGTGATCGGCAGTGGATTCACGATGCCATTACCAAAGACCGTGCCAGCTGCGTTGGCCGCATCGATTCGCATGCCGATCACAGCATCATTGTTAGCCAGACGAACAACACTGCCGCCTGCAATCATCGTCGGATTGGAGATCAGTGGGCCGAGTATGGTCGCGAGACCGGTGTCAGCCGGAATGATGCAGTCCGGTGCCAGTATCAGCGGCTTCAATGATGACAACAGCGTCTGGTCGTCAAACAGGCTGATGCCTCCATTGACCGTCAGGTTTGTGGTTGTGTCATCGGCTCGCGGAACAACACGAATAATGTCCACTCCGGCGTTGTTCGCAATCGCCGCAGCCTGCAAGGTACTGTAGGGGGTTTCAAATGTGCCATTTCCCATCGCTGTCGCATTCGGATTGACATTCAGAATGTTGTACGCAAGGCCGGTCGCGGAGTTGATCACCGCATCATTCAGCGTTCGTGCATCGCGATTGACGTGGATGCGGTTGTCGCGGACAACTGGATCCTGCAGACGCTCACGCACCGTCGAAGGACGCAGCACGCGACGATTCTTGTAGTTTGGAAGGTCGTACTGCAGACTCACCCAGCTGTTCGTGCCGAATGTGTCGTCAGTCGTCAGATACGTATTCACACGCAGACTCTCGGTGACCAGTGCCTCCCAGCGAGCCTGAAAGCCACCCGTGTCGTACCCGTTGCCGTTGGCCAGGTAGTAGCCGCCGACGTACATGTTCAGTCCGTACTGGCCAAGGACCGGCAGCGGGCCGCCGACTTCGGCCTGAAGCCCCGAGTACGCATTGTCCAGCACCTCATTGCGAACCTTAAAGGCACTGTTGCCCATCAATCGCAGCGCGCTGGAGGTCGTGCTGCTCAACAGCGTGGAATCGTCACCGACCACCTGATAACCGTTGAGCCGGAAATCCAGATATTTGCCGAGCGATTCAAGTCCCGCACCAACCTGATACCAGTCGCCTGTTCCATTGCCCTGGTCGTAGTCAACATAGGCATTGGCACCGAAAATCCGGTTGTACGACGCATCGTAGTTGCGATAGATCATCCCCAGGTTTGCCACTGGATCGCCGTAATTGGTGACCGAGGCTGAGATGTCTCCGATCAACACGTTGGTGTTGGGGACAATATGGTACGGAATGCGAGCGTTGAGCCGCTGGTACGATTGGCCATACCCCAGCCCCTCGTTGATGTTCGTTTCGAACATCATGATTGGTCCGAAGGGCTGCGTCGGCTGATACGCCGAATGCGGCAGTTGCTGCGTCGCTCCGGTCGATCGCTCAAAATAAGGCGCGTACGGAGCCGGTTGCGGATACATGCCGGCATCAGGCGCAGGCGGTCCGCCATCCACCGTTGCAACTCCGGTACTCACCGGATCCGGCGTGGGTGTTGTGGCAGAACCTGCCTGAGTGGGATTTGATCCCATTCGGACAACACCCGGCTCATCGCCGACTGAAATACCCGCGGCTGTAATCAGAGCTAGGCTGCTGAAAATGAGTGTGGCCGAGGCAAGAATTCGTGTGGGTTTCATCGATGGTTCCGATCGAGCCGTTCTGAGAATGTATGCCGGATATGCCGACAGTGACGGTTACTCTTCAGGATCGGAATTTCGAACCCGGTTGGTTGAGTTAAAATGTGACGGATATACGGATCATCCCGAATCTGCCAGTTATGCCGGGGGACCAGCCGTGCCATTGAGACGCCTGGCAACACCGACACGAGACGAGGCTCGAACTTCAGCAAAGTCTGCCGAACGTTGGCCCGCTCCGGCTGATATCCATGATGATTGATGCTGATGTGGTGGCCTGCAGTGCGGAGATCATCACCAGAAACGCCGTCATCCCGTCGATTCTTCCGGGACGCTTTTGGCGTTCCAGAAACCGGAGAATTGTTGGTCCACGCTGCGCCAGCGGCAAAACGAACTGATGGCAGAATCGATCCAGTCGAGATCGCTGTCCGGATCAGGTATGTCTGGTACAGTCCCCACGCCAGGCATGGATTCCGCAAACTTCAGCCACCGCGATGTCCATTCATCAGAATCGTCCGGAATGCGAATCTGTTCGACCAGCAGAATTCGATTCAGGATACTCCGCAGGATTTCGGGCAGCACAAGTGACTGAAATTCAACGGACTGCACGAGTTGCTTTTTCGCAACCAGACGTGGATTCACCAGCAGCATGGGTTCATCCGCAAAATCCAGCCGCCAGACTTCTCTCCCCAGATCCTGAGCGCGCACGGCCAGCAGTGGAACGCGACTCAACGATTGCTGTTCCGCATTGCGGGGCGTGATGCGATCAACAACTGCTAAAAGTTGCCCGCGCGGTTCTTCGGTGGACACAACCTTGATCCGAAACCGCAATCCTGCGAGCGTGCCAAATTCTGACAGGCGACAACTGGCGGGGGGTGTCAGATTGCCGACCGTGCCAAATTCAAAGCGGACAAGTTCCAGTTGCCGAAATGCCTCAATGATCACGGCTGCCGAATCCGGGAAGCCATAGCTTCCAAGTTCCAGTTCCGCGCTGAACGTCTCAATCCCGCCAATTCCCGTGACGCTGATCGTCACATGATTTTTCGAGATTCGTCGCCGCCCTGTAAAGTTAAGCCGAGGCATATTGAGGGTGTGTTTGTCAGCCTGGTTCCAGTTGAACTCTTAATCTTACTCTTAATCTTAATCCTGCAACGCGAGAATTGACGGGTGCCCTGGAGCCTGGTCACCCACCAAGGCGAGAAACGATTAAGATTAAGATTAAGAGTAAGAAACGCGGCGGATTATGGTCATGGCATTTTTCCGCCGTCGGCACGATTTCTTTTCGGAACTTCACCTTCCGGGGTTTCGGGTTCCTCGTCACCGGACTCTTCACCCCAGCCGATCATATCCAATGCTTTTTGGGGCAGTGTCCTGCCGTATTGAATGACGAGCCACACGACAAATCCAATTGCGACAAGCATAATCAACAGCCCGGCCAAACTCAGTGCATTGCGGCCCATGTCCTTAATCTTCCGCTTGACGTAAAACATTTTTTGAGCCTTATCCACGTTCTTGTAGAGGCTCTGCATGTCTTCCTTGCGAATCGCGACGGTCTTTCGGGCGAGCGATTCTTCGACAGCTTTGGCGAATTCAGGGAACTGGGCAAGTGGATAGTATGTGCCGTCGGCGGAGACTTTACTTCGTGCTTTCGCTGTGATTTTTCCGCTGGCCAGCATCTTCAAAAGACGACCGGTCGAATGCTTTTCCACAACCGTTTTGCCGCGTTCATCTTCGAACTGGACGTACCAGATACGAGTCGCTCCCATGGCGGCATCAGTCATTGAGCCCAGCGTCGCTGCACCCGGCAACTGCGTCGCGGCCACCGCCTTGCGAACCCCCTGTGATCCTCCGGACATTGACGGAGTCGCCGCGCCACGGCGACCCGCACCGACTGGCTCCGCGCCGTTAATGAAACTCAACGCATCGCTGTGGATTCCCAAAGCGGTCAGATCGCGCACAACGTCGGTGCAACTTTTGTAGCGGTGATTGGGATCTTTCGCCATCATTTTGTCGATGATCAGATCCAGCCGTTCCGGAATCTCAGGCCGCACGCTGCGTGCCGTCGGATATGTGCCCTTTTCTTTGGCAATGATCAACTCCAGAGCCGTGTTGCCCAGGAACGGCAACTTGCCCGTGAGCAGATGATAAAGCGTCGCGCCAAGTGCATAGATATCGACACGTTCATCCACACGTTTGGCGTTGCGCGCCTGCTCGGGGGCCATGTACAGCGGCGTGCCAAGTCCTGTACCGCTTTGGGTCATCGAGACCTCTTCGTCCATCGCCTTCGCAAGGCCGAAGTCGGCAACTTTGACGACGCCCTTCTGAGTAACCAGAATATTGTCAGGCTTGATGTCCCGATGCACCATGTTCTGAGAATGCGCGTGCTGCAGCGCTTCGGCACTGACGATGGCCACATAAACCGCATCAGCCACACTGAATCGTCCAAGCTGGTCGAGCCATTTCTGAATACTCTGACCATCGACATATTCGATCGCGGCGAAATGAATTCCCTTAAATGAATCGACGGCATAGATTTTCACGACGTTCGGATGGTCAATCTTCGCCATCGACTTCGCTTCACGCTCAAACCGCGCAACAAAGTCACCTTTTTTGGCCAGTTCTTTAGACAACGTCTTCAGCGCAACCATTCGGTCAAGGCTGATCTGGCGCGCCAGAAAGACTTCGCCCATGCCGCCTTTGCCGAGCCTTTTCTTCAGTTCAAAATCGCCCAGACGCTGTACACGATTTGGGTCGGACGACTTCTGTTTGTTTGTTTCTTCTGCCAAGGGAGTGATTCCGCAAGTGAATCCGGTGTGCAATTGACGCTGCAGCGTAACTCTTTTTTTTACCGGAACAACTGTTTTCGCTCGATTTGATCGCAGCTCCGACCAACCGCAGTACGTTAGCACCGGATTTTCCAAATAATTCTGAGTGAATCGGACGCTAACTCGGAGCGGCAAGTTGACCCATGCCGCTCGCCCATACTTTCACGCATGACCGCGTGTGAACTCAAAGATCTCCTCCGACAGCCTGCTTAGAGCCTGCAGAACGGCATCTGCCTGGCGCGCGTGACGGATCCGGCAGGGATTTTCAGCCGTGTTGCCGGGTGAGGCAGAGTCGGGTTTCAGCTGCAGCTTCGCCGAAATCGTCTTTCTACCGTTCCGCGCGATGGCTAACCAGGCGACGCCGTCCAGTACCGCCGGCGCGTCGGGGCCGAGATGCCCAGTGATCGACATTGCTATGGTGGCGTGAGGCGTTCGTTTCAGGGCCTGTGTGGCCATTGATTCGGCGACTTCACGACTCACGACATCGTGCCGCTGAATTGTGTCGGAGGAAACTCCCAGCCACGCGACTTTACTGTCGATCTGATAGACGACAAACGATCCAGCAAGTCGTCGCGACATACCAGGCACACGAGCCATTGTCGCGGCAATTAAACCTGCTGTGCAGCTTTCGGCGAGTACCAGGACGTCTCCGTTCTTTTCCAGCGCATGAAATAGCTGCGTAGCAAGGCGATCAAGTTCAAGTTCTGGTTGTGGTGGTGTCAATAACTACGCACCTTCGCGTTGTCTGGTAAGACCGGCTGCCGGGTTGGACGGCAGGTTGAACACTTCGCCCGGAGATTCGCTACCCTCGCTGATGCTGCGGGTTAATGTCACTTTCGACCGCGTGTGGTGTACGCATCCCGGGAGCCGCGAACCCTGGTCTGATGCCTGTGGCTAATTACCGTCCGCCAATTCGGGGCGTGGCGGGCGGTCGGGGCGAGTGTCTTTGCCCTGGCCCTGATAGCCTCCACCTCCTCCACCTCCTCCACCACCGCCACGACTGAACAGGGTTGAGATTCCGCTGGTGAATTCTTCCTGCGTGATCACCTTGTCGCCGTCTTTATCAAGCGTTTTCAGGCGGTCTGCCATCCGGTTCCCTTCAAGTTCCTGCTCGGTCACTTTGCCATTTTTGTCGGCGTCAAGTTCTTTGAAGATGCTCATCGGGTCGAACCGTCCATTGCCGCCAGGACCACCACCAGCCTGAGGTGCAGGGGCTGCGACTTCATCGGCTTTTGCAACAAAGGTATCTTCCGGGTTAACGGTTTCGCCCTTATCGGCGACACAATACAGATTCTTTGAACTGCGAAGGACCAATCGTCCGTCACTGACGGCGGGTGATCCCCAAAAAGTTTCCGCGTCAGAAGTCACTCGGTTTACGGCGATCTGTTTCAATTCATCTGTCAGATCAAACACAAACATTTGTCCGCTGCCATTCAGGTAAAACATCCGGTCACCAACGACAACCGGCGACGGATAATCGAGCGACCCAAAGCGACCACCTGTCTGCTGAGCTCCGGCCAGGCGAACCTGCATTACCTTCTCACCCGTCTTCTCATCGACCACATTCACGACACCGCTCGAAACAACGTAAACCTTAGACTTATGACGAACCGGAGACGCGAAGCTGGTCGTTTCGCCTCCGGTCCAGACGGTATTGGTCTTGCTGACATCGCCACTCCCACCAGCATCAATGGCGATGCTGCCACCGCCGCGGCCCGTAAACGCCAGGACTCGCTTTCCGTCCAGGATGACGCTGGCATACGCCTGTTGGGCACCTGTCGCGTTGGCAAACCACCGCAGCCTGCCACTGTCGGGATCGAGTCCCCACATTTCCTTTGCAACACACATAACAAGGTCGGTGCGGTCTTCATCAATTTTGACGAGTGCCGGCGTCCCCCACATTCCGTCCAGGCCTTCAGCTTCCTGTCTCCAGAGTTCTTTGCCCGTCTGCTTGTCCAGACCGATGATCGCCTGGCTCTCAGCAGAGGCCGTTACGATGACCGTATTCTTGTAAACGACGGGGCTCGATGACGATCCCCATTTGGTCGGATCTGATTCCTTGCCCACCTCGGCCTGCCACAGTTCCTTGCCGTCCATGTCAAATGCATGGACACCGCTCTTGCCGAAGAAGGCGTATATGTTTTGGCCATCGGATACCGGTGTGTGTGAAGCGTAACCATGCGCGGTCACACCTATCCCGGAGTATGGGTCTTCCGGCAATGCGGCCTTCACATCTTTCTGCCAGAGCACTTTTCCGGTCTGAAGATCAACACAGACAAGATGGCGCACAAGGTTTTCGATATCGCCAGGACTCTCCTGATTCAGCCCATAGCCGGAGTAGCATGTCACGAAGGCTTTCCCGTCGACGATGATCGGGCTGGATGCTCCTGGTCCCGGCAGTGGCGTCTTCCAGGCTATGTTGGCGGTGGGAGACCACATCGTTGGCAGCGAATCCGAATCGACAGCCACGCCCGAACCATCAGGACCGCGGAAACCGGTCCAATCACCGGCGTGCAGGGTCAAGCAGGTGAGGGCAAACAACACAAGCATTGAGTATCGAAGTAAAGTCATTGTGGAACTCGCAAGTAAAGTTTGAGAAATCCGTGGGAGGCAGTCTACCAGATGTGGCTCACGCCTGCCACCGACATCGAATGAGGCAACCCATCTTTTCACGATCATGGTGACTCTGTGAGTGAGGCCGTTGCGAGCTTCTCGTGACACCACGCTCTGCACTGAGTAGACTGTCCAGCATTCCGCCGAGTGTCGAGGATTGATTCCACATCGTTGCGGGAAAACCACGAAGCGGAAAAGTTAAAGGCACTATCTTTGCGTCGGCACCTATGCTGCCGCATAGATCGCAATTCTTCAGGCCACCTGATTGAGCATGCGAAGTCGCTTGGGTATCGCAGGACCGAGGTCTCCGAACTCACGGTTCGTACACTCGCACCCGGCGCGCCAAAGCCGAAAAAATGGATTTCATCAACGAATTCATCGCTCGAAGCGGACTGTTTGACACAGCCCTTGTGCGTCTGCAGTCAACACGCTGCACTGAGGGAGCAGTGGCAGACTTGCAGGCATGGACCTGCGATTGCCGCAGCACAGAACGCAATGACCTGGATGAAGGTAACATGACGACGTCGTTGGAACTGAGATTTCAGATTTGAAATTTCAAATTTCAAATCTGCAATTCAGGATTCCTTCAAACAACGTCCGGAACCCCTCGCCCTCGCCATCGAACTCGCGCCGTTACTTCGGCCAGAAATCCGGCGGATGCGGATCGTTCGCGTTGAAACGCAACATCAAGGCAAGAAGATTACCGGCAAGAAAAATAAGCTCAGACTGCTTCCAATTTTCACCCAAAATCTTCTTGCCTGCTGCCTTCCTCAAGCAGCGTGGATCAGCGCAGATCAGTGGACTCCCAAAATGTTCCCCGCCCCGCCACTTGAATAGCCGAATCGAGCGCAACTTGCTCATATTCCTGCCCCGCATTTTCCTACCGACGGCCAACTGAAGCCTGCCTCTTGAAGCCTGCCTGATTCCTCACCTGTCAGAATCCGGTTCGTTCACTTCGGCTTTGCGGAACAGTAACTGAAATCGTGCCGTAAACGGGTTTGCCGTTAGACCACCGAGGTGCATCGGCAGACGGACGGCACGCTGCCGATGCGGCCACATCCAACGGACGAGTAGGATCGCCCCAATTTATAGGCCCTCACGGAGTTGGGACATGACAAGTTAAAGTAGTCACCGGACTGCCAGCATGGTATCATCAGGGGCATGCGCTGGCGGTCGGCTATCGCAAAGTCGAAACCGTTCCCAGCGCAGATTGGACAAATCGAATCGGTACAATGCCATACGGCACGTCGATCCAAAGGAAGAGAAATGAGCAGACGATTAACAGCAATTATCCAGCGTGAAGAAAGCGGCTTTGTCGCTTTGTGTCCCGAACTGGACGTGGCAAGCCAGGGAAACACAATTGAATCTGCACGTGAGAATCTTCGCGAGGCTCTGGAGCTTTTTTTTGAATGCGCCTCCCCAGACGAGATACATCAACGATTGGACGAGTAAGTTTTGTGCCGCACGTTGAGGAAAGGCTGTCATGTCGGCGGGGAGTGATGAACAAAAGTCGGGCGACAAGCCGTTGTCTCAACGTCCTCATGTCACGATTTACACTGACGGTGCGGCTGAGCCGAATCCGGGACGGGGTGGCTACGGCGTCGTGTTGCTGCATCCGGCGAAACGTCTCGAACTCTCAAGGGGTTTCGAGCTGACCACAAACAATCGCATGGAACTGCTGGCCGTGATTGCCGGTTTGGAGGTACTCACGAAGCCTTGTTGCGTGTCGGTTCATTCTGACTCGAAGTATGTCGTTGATGCGATCGACAAAGGCTGGGTCCTGAATTGGCTGCGGAAGAACTGGCAGCGAGGAAAGCAGGGGCCGGTTAAGAATGCAGACCTGTGGAAACGGTATCTGGCAGCTGCAACTCAGCACACCGTGAAGATGCGCTGGGTGAAGGGACATGCCGGGCATGAGCATAACGAACGATGCGATGTACTGGCGGTGGCAGCAGCCAACGGGGCAGTGCTGGAGATCGATCACGGATATCAGCCGGATTCCATTTCAGTTGAGGTGACGGACGCCATCAGGACGGCGACTGATGCCGACACCACTCCATCCGAGAATTCATCCGTTGGTCAAATCGTTCCGTCACAACAATCGAAGGTCACTCACAAAGAACCGGGTGAACCTTGTCGCAAGTGCGGTATGCCGATTGTAAAAAAGTCTCCGAAGAAACAGACGCGAAAGGCAGGACAGACATATTACTACGAATGGTATCTGCACTGCCCGAACTGCAAAACGATGTATATGGTGGAGGCAGCGAAGCGAATGATTACGAGCAATTAAAAAGCGATCTTCGATGAGCGCGGTGGGTAGGTCTTCTGGAAACTTGACCACGAAGCACCCAGCGCGGGCTTCGCCTGCAACCCAGAGAAGAGCGTGAAAGAAATTTTAACCACGGATTACGCGGATTGCACAGATAAACACACTGCTCAGCAAACGTTGAGAGCGTTGTTTTTCTGAGAAGATTTTGGCTCTGCTGACTTTTCAAAAGATGCTGCAGGTGAGTTCAGTTTTGAAACATGAACGGCCCCTCCGGCTTCACGCCGGGGGGACCGGAGGTTTAGCAACCAGAATGAAACCACCCGCCAGCCAGCACGGCCCCGCTGGCTTCACGCCAGTGGACCGAGGGTTTGGAAGTCGTAGCCGCACGGTGAACAGCGAACAACGACCACCGTCGGAGACATGACCTGGTTGCGGCTGCCAAACATGGCACCACCGGCATGAAGCCGGCGGGGGCCAATGTGCGTTTCTGTTTGGCGTTCTGGTTTCCAGACCTGGGCTCCTGCGACGCGAGGTCGGAGGGGGCCAGAACGCCGGCAGTGTACGACTACGCCGGTAGCCAAATTCGCCAGAAAGTGCATTATTCGGAGGAGGCCTCGTTCTGGCAAGTGCGGCTAAGTTGGGTTGCGGACGAAGCCCGCGCCAAGACTCATCCGTGTGATCCGTGACATCCGTGGTCAAAAATCCGACTGAAGCATGGAAAGCAGTTCGATCGACGATGGAAACATGGCAGCCTCGCTGGATTTGAAATCTGAAATTTGCGACTCGGAATTCGTTCAAACAAATTCCGGAACGCCTCGCCCAAACCATCGTGACACGTTTCGGTCGTCGGCCAGATATCTCAGCAATCTCTGAACAAATCGCAAAGATCGACGCAGCTACCTCCCGATGTCACAGCAGATCCTCGATCTCACCGCCGAACAGATCGGAAATCACGTCGTCGAGTGCTCTGAAGTACCAGTCTGTGTCGGCAGCACCGATCAGAGTGTCAATGGCTCCGCTGTCGTTCAGCACATTGATCCCGGCCTGCAGTGACGCCAGCGATGCTCCGACACCGGCACGCAGGTTGGTGATGCGCGTGGAATATGTGTTGGCCGACATCCATTGTGTCTGCAGGTCGATGAGCTGAGCGATGCTCGCATCACTCAATGTACGCCCGGCGATGAGGACATCGTCCGCCAGGCCGCCGTTGAGCGTATCGCCTCCAGGGCCACCGATCAGGATGTCGCGTCCGTCACCACCCAGCATCGAATCACTGCCATTGTTTCCAACCAGTATATTCGCCAGGCTGTTTCCGATCAGCGTGTCATTTCCCGAGCCGCCGATGACGTTTTCGAACGTCGCATTTTGATTCAGCTGCACTGTGCGATTTGTGTGTGCCGCCTGGATTGAGTTCGTATTGAGCCCCAGGGAGACGCCAATCGACAGGGCCGAAAAATCGAGGGTGTCTGTGCCCTGATTCGGAAGTTCCAAAACAAAATCATTTTCGAGGGATGATGCCGCAGCGAAGATGTAGGTGTCGTTTCCCTGTTGGCCATACAAACTGTCATTGCCTCCACCGCCGGAGAGTGCGTCGTTTCCGGAACCTCCAAAGATCGAATTCGCCAGATCATTGCCGGACAACAGGTCACTTCCTGCACCGCCAAACAGTGATTCGAACGTCGAACCGGAATTCAACTGCACCGTGCGGTTCGTGTACGCCAGTTGCCCTATACTGAGCGCTAAGCTGAACGTGATGGGACTAATAATGTTGCCGAAGAAAACGGTGTCGGATCCCTCTCCAGGCAATTCGAACAGGTTGTCTGTTTCCGCAGATGCCGAAACGACTCCGCAATTGTACGTGTCATCTCCGGCTCCGCCATGCAACAAGTCACTGCCGAGGTGATCAAAAAGGATGTCATTCCCCTCATTTCCCAGCAGCAGATCATCGCCAGCAAAGCCGTTCAGCTGATCGCTGCCTGCATTTCCTGTCAGCGTATTCGCTTGATCATTGCCGTTTAGCGTATCATCTCCCGACCCGCCGATTAAGTTTTCGAACGCGTTGGGGTGATTCAATTGAATGGTGCGATTCGTATGAACCGTCTGGATGGCGTTCGTATTGAGCCCCAGCGCAACGCCGATTGACAGCGAAAAGAACGAAATGGTGTCAGTCCCCTGATTCGAATACTCGGCCACGAAATCAACTTCTGCGGACGTGACCGCATCAAACACAAACGTGTCATTGCCGGTTCCTCCGTAGTGCAAGTCGTTGCCGCCCCCACCATTGATCGTGTCGTCGCCCGGTCCGCCGGTGATCGTGTCGCTGCCCGGCCCGCCGGTGATCGTGTTCGCCAGCGTGTTGCCGGTCAGCTCGTCGTTGGCCGTCCCACCGATGATGTTTTCGATCGTCTGGCCTGATGACAAACCCAGGCTGCGATTCTGATGCACGAACTGAACCGCGGTGGAACTCAAATCAATGGTGACCACGGTCGTCAACAATCCGAAGTCGATCGTGTCTGCTCCCTCGCCGGCCGCTTCCTGAATGGAGTCTGTTTCACCCGCGGCTGCCGGTGAAAACACATAGGTGTCGTTGCCCGTCTGTCCGAACAGGCCGTCGTTCCCGCCGCGACCATCGAGGACGTCGTTGCCTCCGCCGCCTGTCATCCCGTTGGGGGCCGCGTTTCCCGTCAGCACATCGTTTCCTGAACCACCGATGATGCTCTCGATGGCATTGGTGCCGGACAGTTGCAGCGTGCGATTTGTATGAACCGGCTGCACGGCTGTTGAACTCAGATCCAGCGTCACGCCGATCGACAGAGACCCGAACGAGATCGTATCACCAAGCAGATTGTCGGCCTCAATGATGACATCGTTTTCAAGCGAGGTGGCACTTGTGAAGCCATAGGAGTCGAAGCCTGGTCCGCCCGCCAGCGTGTCACTCCCACCCAACCCCGTCAACTGATCATTGCCTGCGTTGCCAGTCAGCGTATTCCCCAGAGTGTTGCCAGTCAGAGAGTCGTTGCCAGCACCCCCGATCAGGTTTTCGAACGTGATCGCGGACGACAGGGACAGCGTGCGTCCGGCATGTACGGTCTGAACGGCCAGGGTCCCGAGGTTCATCACAACATTGATCGGCATCGATGCAAACGTGATCGTGTCGGTCCCCTGGTCGAAATACTCGGCGATGTAGTCGGCTTCCGCGGATGTCACGGCGTTGAAGATAAACTCGTCGTCGCCAGTTCCGCCGTAGAGCGAATCATTGCCGCCCGCTGCGGTGATCGCGTCATTGCCTGGCCCGCCGGTGATCGTGTTCGCCAGCGTATTGCCGATCAGGACATCGTTCATCGAGCCGCCAATCAGATTCTCGATGGTATTCAGTACCGCCAGATCCAGGCTCAAATTCGTCGGATGAATTGCCTGAGGTCCATTCAGACTTAGATTCACAGCCACAGCCACCGTCGTCGTCGGACTGAAATCCAGCCGGTCAATGCCGACGACGGCGTTTTCAACCAGCCTGATCATCCCCAGCGGAGAATCAACATCGAAGAAGTACTGATCGTTGCCACCTCCGCCACCGAGGACGCGAGTCTCGATCGAGGACAGAAACAGCATCGACGAATTGATGATCCAGGTGTTCGCTGTCGGCACGGACAGAGTGTCACTCCCGTTCGTACCAATCACCTGCACGGAATCCGAGCCTGCCAGCCCGTCGATGTACAGTTCAAGACTCATCGGAAACGTCCCGATGGTCGTCACTGGCCCGCCATTGGTCGATACCTGAACTGTGGCCGTTCCGGTGTTAACGTCTGTGCTGGAATACAGCACCGCGTAACTGTCGTCGCCGGACGTTCCGTTGACGAACTGTGTGCTTTCAGCGACATCGGTCACGTTGATCGTGAAGGTCTTCGAAAATGTCAGCCCGCCGCTGTCTGTGGCCTGCACCGTCACGTCATGTGATGTGGCGATTTCAAAGTTCAGCAGCATCGGATCGGCCACGATGAGATTGTTGCCGTCGATCCCGAATCGACCGCCGGCGTTATCCAGCAGTGACCAGGTGAAGGTCTCGGCTGGTTCCGGATCGCTGCCCGTCAGCTGCCCGACGACTTCCGCCACCGGCAGATCAAACACGTAGACAAGGCCGGCGTCGGTGCCATTGCTGTCATCGCCATACGCCGAGACGACGATGTGCGTCGAGTTGGCAGTGAGGTATCTTCCAAAATCGTCATCCGCCGCCGGTGTCGGGTTCGCAATCGTGCCGAGCAATGTGCCTGTCGATGCGCTGAAGACATAGACCTGACCGGAAGCATCACCTCCGCTGTCGTCCCGCGCGCCGACGATGATGCGGTCTCCCGCAACAGCGAGGCTGGCTCCGAAGAGATCGTTCAACGCCGGCGTCGGATTCTGAATCGTCGCGAGCAGTGCTCCCGTGCTGGCGCTGAAAAGATGCACGACGCCCGAGTTTTCAGCCCCGGCATCATCACCGGGAGCTGCGATCGCCAGCACCGTGGGCGTGATCACGACTTGAAATCCGAAGGAGTCAAAGCTGCCGGGCGTCGGATTGTCGATTGTTGTCACCAGCGACGTGCTGCCATTCACCGAGTTGTAGTTGTAAAGGTACGCACGACCTGAAACAAATCCCGTCGCGCTGTTGCTCTTAGCGCCGATGAGCAGCCGGTCGTCCGTCATGCTGATGGAACTGCCAAAGAAGCCGGCGTCCGCCGGCTCCGGACTGAGAATCGTCGTCAGGAGATTGCCGCTGACGGCGTCGAACAAATGCACTGCACCGGCAGACGCGGCCGTCGCGTCCGCGCTGGAATGCACGGCGATGGTGGATCCAGAGATGCTGACTGCGGCTCCGAATCCGTCGTTGGCACTGTTCGCCGTTTGATCCGGATTCGACAACACATTCAGCAGTGCACCCGTTGTGGCATCAAACACATACGCGCGGCCGGAATCCACACCAGTGACATCTTCGCCTCCCGCGCCAACCACCACATAGTTCCCGGCGGTCGCAATCGACTGCCCGAACCGATCGCCGGGAAGTCCGGTGGGATTGGATAATGTCGCCAGCAGCACGTTGCTCACCGCGTCGTACACGAGTACGCGACCGGCGTAATCGGCCGGACCGACCACATCCTGATCCGCAACGACCAGCCGTGTTTCTGATGAGGCAAGCGATGTTCCGAATCCGTTGGGCCGATTCGCAGCCGGATTCTTCAGGGCATGCACCGAACCTTCACGGATCTGGTTAGCGCTCAGGCCAATGTCCGTCGGCGTGAAATTGAAGTCGGTGATGTTGATCGACACGAGCTGTTCCAGGACATGCCCGACCGAATCGGTGACTCGCACATTGATCTGATGACTGCTCGCCGTTTCAAAATCCAACAGGCTCTCGTTCGCCACTCGGATCTGCAGGCCGACCTGCTCGAATCGGCCGCCCGCCCCTTCCAGCAGCTCGAATGTCTCCGGATCACTGGCATCGGGATCGTTCGACGCGAGCACGCCCACAAGCGCGCCGTTTGTCGTGTTCTCTGATTCTGAGTTCGGCGTGAGGCTGATCAGCGTCGCTACTTCGTTCACATCCGTTACGTTGATCGTGAATGCTTCGTCGTAGGTATTGCCCACGGAATCCGTCACTCGCACAGTGACGCTGTGGCTGGTGTTGGCTTCAAAGTTCAATAGCGAGCCGTCGGCGACGACGAGGTTCGTCCCGCTGACTGTGAACCGGCCACCCGCTGAATTCTGCAAGCTGAAGGTCAGCATTTCGCCGGGTGTCGGATCGGTCGCCGTCAACGCTCCCACGACCGTGCCGTTCGTCGAGTTCTCGGCAATTGAGTTGCCCGACAATGCGATGTCCGTCGGCGGTGCGTTCGAAACGACCTCGTAAACCAGGACTTCGTCGGGGCCGGATGCTTCCAGACCGCCAACCAGCAGGCGGTCACCGAACAAAGTCAGGTTCGACCAATACACTTCAGAGGGGTCCACTACAAATCCTGGAGGCGGAATAATGACGCTTGTGATCGCCCCTGAACCCGCGTCGATGATGTTGCCAAGCGTCGTGGGTGTGCCAATCGTGGAGACGCGCGTCGCAACCTGATTTTCATACAGGTCAGACAGATTGCTGTTCAGCAATTTCTGAGTCACGTTGCCGGTTGTCGCATCGAAAATGTAGACGACATCGCCGCTGCTCTCACCAGCACTGACCGCGACCACATTGCCGTCGATGGCCACATAAAACCCGAAATTCGTGCCTCCCGGCATGTTGGGTGCCAAAAGCGTCTGCAGCAGATTGCCGGTCGCTGCGTCATACACATAGCTCTTGCCGTAATTCGCGTTGGCCGTCCCGTAAGTGCCGGTCCGCGGATTACTGATGGCAAGCCAGCCATCACTGATCGAAACGGTATAACCAAAGTCCAGACCGCCATTTGATGCCTCGGGCTCCGGGTTCTCGATCATCTGCAACAACGCACCTGTTACGGCGCTGAAAATGTAGACGTGCCCAGCATCGTCATCGTTGGTGTCGTACGGCTCATTGCCCGGCGCTCCGACGACGACATAGTTGCCGTCGATCGAGACGGAGTTTCCGAACTGGTCGTAATTCTCCGACGAACCACGACCGGTCATGAAAGTCCCGTCGAATCGAAACAGCAGGTCTCCGGTGGAAGCGTCAAACAGATACGCCCGCCCGGACTGGTCTGAGTAGGAGGCAGAAACATTGCTCTCGGCAGGATTTGGCGAACCCACAGCCCCGACCAAGATCCAGTCCGCAGACACATCGACCGAGTATCCAAACCGGTAGAGATCCTCCGGATCCGGATTCGCAATCGTTCGCAGCAGCGCGCCTGTGTCGGCATCATGCACCTGGACCTCGCCGACAAATCCGTTTTCTGGCAGCTCTTCGGTGTACGGATTACCAACGACGTGATAATCCTCGCTCGCCGCCTGCGACCAGCCGAATCCGTCCACTGCAACTCCCGGTCGGGGCGTCAGCGAATACAGATAGTCCGCCGCCAGCATCTGGCGGGTTTCGAGCAATTCAATCCGAAATTTTCGACGACGGTCTCGGCGTGCGTTACTCATGGAAAGAGCCTTCTATGAAGTGAAAAACAGTACCTGGTGCTCTGTCAAATCTTGATTTTGGGGTGGCCGGCGGGTTGCAGGGCGATAGCCCGAAACCCCGAGGCTTCCTTCACTTCGCTCAGTCCAGCCCCGGCCACCCAACCCCAATCCTATCGAACGCCGACGGAATCCTCGGCCAGAAATCCAGAAAATTTGGAAAGGACTCCGGCAAGCGATCGCGGCGGACACTCTCCGAAATGCGATTCCAGTCCGATGGTTTGTTCAATTCCTGGCAACGGCTCGTCAGCGAGACGGCGGAACAGCGACTGCGGGCTGTCCTGGCTGGTTGTCCGCTGGTTTCGCCATGACGATACTGAAAATGCCATACAACATTTTTCCGGGTGCTCCCAGGCGATTCACGTCCTGCCACGACAACTTGTCCATAGTCAACCGAACGTTCTCAGGCAACGACGAAGTCCACAACGACCACGTCGTCGTTGCGAGTTGCTGATTTCGCTTCTCTAACCGAACAAGGAGGGCATTGACTCCGGATCGCAGTCTGAGTCTGGAGAATCTCCGCTGCGTCAGGAGTTCCTTGATTGTTCTGTCCTGCGGGAAATAGTCCTCGGCGATCATATAGCGCAGCAACCGAACGACCACGTCGCACAGGGCGACGAAGTCTTCCGCATCCTGGGTTTTTTGCGTGGCCACGCCCACGGCAAAGATAAGATTTTTGAGTGCTGTCCCGTTCGG
>CAMAVB010000091.1 GCA_945861465.1 Candidatus Kuenenia stuttgartensis | reverse complement strand
TCCGTCGTACAAATTGCGGATGGTAAGTTCTATCCTGCCGCTCGCCTAAAGACATTATCGAGCTCATCGTTGAGGATCAACTGATTGATGATTCGCGACATCACTGCCAAAGGCCGAAGGCTGATATGCCGATCGAGAGCCGCGTCCGTCCACATCCCATATCCTCCGTGAAAATGGTTCCAATCCATTGGTATCACGGAGTTTACACCAAAACTCTAACACCCTGAAAGCCCTGGCCCTGTGGGCGGCTCATCCAGCTTGGCGGCCACCTTCTCCCCCGATCTCGGGGCAGAAGGGACTTTTGGGTGGATGTGGCGTTTTTGCGAGTTGTTGCACAATGCAACAGCGGTGTGGGGCATGGGGGAACAAGTGGGGGAGTTCTGAGTTGCGTTAAGTTGTTTCCGGGTGTATTGTTCGGAATTGGGTTCTTCGTAGTATTCAGGTGATTTTTGCCAATGTTGAAATTTCTTCCCGAAAACAACCGGATTCGCCCCGGAAATTGCGTTATTAAAACAGATGTTCATAAAAGAGTGAGTGGAATGGCACCAGTGCTCTGACAGTGATAGATTGATGAGTTGTGTGCCACTGGCTCTGCCAGTGTTTCATGGACATGCAGAACACTGGCAGAGCCAGTGGCACACATCGAAGCACGGTTGACAAAGCACTAGTGCCGTGTCGCTCACGGAGGTAAGACGGACAGGAATGTCCATCCTACAGAATTTAATACAAATCCAATCAAGTGTTTTCAGGCTCTTTCGTTTCTTAACGTCCTGCTATTTAGGGAGTCATGCTCATGCAAATTCGTCGTGTCCAACTTGCCCCGAAACCTGCTCGTCGCGGTTTCACGTTAATTGAACTGCTCGTGGTGATTTCAATCATCGCGACGCTGATGGCACTCATCCTGCCAGCCATTCAGCAGGCTCGTGCGGCTGCTCGTACCCTGGAATGCAAGAACAACCTGAAGAACATCACTCTGGCAGCCCACAACTTTGCTTCGTCCAAGAAGCATTTTCCAGCGTTGGGCGTTTACGCTCCTGGCGCATCTGCCGGTAGCCCTCTCTTTCTCAGGAGCTGGGTGGTTGAGTTGATGGCACACATGGACCGTCGGGACATTTCCGACCGATGGAACAACAACAACGCATGGAATGAATCAATGACCAATGGGGCATTGGTGGGCAACACGCCGCTCAATAAGACATACGTCAAAGTTCTCGCCTGTCCTGACGATCAGTCTGCAAATGCAGTCGATGGTGGCCTGAGCTACGTCGCGAACAATGGTTATCTGATTGCCAACCCAGCTGTTACGAGCGTGAATCGGTGGACCGCTGGTGGAATCAACTGGAACGCGAATGCAACCACCAACCTCCCGGCGACTCCTGATGCGGATCCGATTGACGCCGATGCTCATCGAGACACGGGTGTGTTCTGGCCTGATTTTGGCCTTGCGGCAAATTCCGTTCGAGAACGCCAGCGGAATAGCCATTCGATTGACGGGATTTACGATGGCGGTGGGCAGACAATTCTGCTCTCTGAAAATGTCAACGCCGGTGCTTCTGGCAGTTGGGCAGATCCAACTTGGACGAACGTGGGGTTTGTCTACATGGTTGATACGACTGCAGTTGTGGCCAATCCGACGACTTCAGCAATCAATAGCTTTCGCTATCCGCAGCCCGGAAGAAATACCACGACATCGGCGCTGGACAATCTGCCAAACAGGTCGAAAGCTGGCCCCGAGGCCAATATCAATCCCCTGGCCGCCGGACCGAACAGCAGCCATACTGGTGGTGTCAACGTCGGTTATGCAGACGGTTCGGTGGGATTCATCAACGAAACGATTGATATCAGCGTGTATGCCCGCATGATCTCACCGGGCGGTGCCAAAAATCGAACCGTGGCAACCGGCATTTATCCTCAGGATCCACTGGGCGACAATTCGTTCTGAGTGATCTCGATCCCATCCCCGTATGAGCCGACTTCGCCGCTTGGTTTTGGCCTGAAACCAAGCGGTTTTTTATTGCGCGGATGACACCCCATCCATCTACTTCCAAAACTGCACGAGGGGTCTGTTAAGTTAAACTTTTAACGGCAAGCCGCAGGCGTCGATATCAGTTTCGCCTACGCCTGCGGCTCGCCGTTAAACGAAATTGCAGACATTGAAAATCCGGTCCCTCACAATGCTGCCAACAGACGTTCAATATCTGTCGGCGTCGTGTAAAGATGAGCCGACACTCTGAGAAATCGATGACCATTCCATGCGCCGACCGGAATCTCGATCTTGTGCATGTCCCGTAATTCAATTTGCAAAGGATCAGGAGATCCGTGATAGCCGGGTTTCCAGCCAGGCGGTTGAGGCAATTCGACGGCCGCCATGCTGACGAAATCTGATTGATCGGGCGTGCAGAAGGTTCCCACGCCGGGCCGATCCAACAAGGCTCGTCTTGCGTGACTGACAAGCGCATGCGCATGCTGACGATACTGCTGCAGCCTTTCCGGCGTGAAAAACCGAACAGCATCCGCCATGGCCAGCAACGGTGCCGGGTCGCGAGTTCCCAGCCAGTTTGTACGGTCTTTCCAGGTCGCTGGCCGCCCCGCAATGCTTCCCCCCCAGCTGATGACGGGGCAACGGATCGACGAATGATGCCGTGGATGCACCCATAGAAAACCGCTGCCGAACGGTCCACACAGCCACTTGTGACCGCTGGCACAATAATAGTCGCAACCCAGATCGTTCAGATTCACATCCAGCATTGCGATCGCATGAGGCCCATCGACACAGACAGGGATCCCGTGCGACTGGGCCATCTGGCAAATCGCTTTGATCGGCAGAATGCAGGCGGTCGCCGATGTGACATGACTGACGACAATCAGACGTGTTTTCGGCGTAATGGCGGATTCTAATGCCGTCACGATGTCGGCGGCTGTCGGGGGAAACGGCAGCGTTGCAGTGACAAGCCTGGCACCGGATTCACGGCACCTTGCTTGCCAGATGTTCTTGACCGCTCCATATTCGTGGTCATTGATCAGAATCTCATCGCCTGGCTTCAGATCGATACTTGCCGCAACCACGTTCATCGCCACAGTTGCATTGTCGATCAGTGCCAGTCGCTCGGGCTGTGTCTTCAGAAACCCAGCAAGGACGGCTGCGGCAGAATCCAGTTCTGCTTCCATCTCCTGGCAGAAAAACCGCATCGGCTGGCGTTCCAGCCGTGTACTCCAGGCAGCCCGCGCCTGCTGGACTGGCAGTGGCGAAGGCCCGAAAGAGCCATGATTCAGGTAAGTCGTATCCGGATCCAGGCTCCAAAACGACGCCAACGGATGGTCACTCAACACAGGTGCAAAACTCCTCGTCAACAATTTGAATCTCAATTCGGCGACAAATTGCGGAGTCTAGGCTCAATTGGGCAAGAAATGTAGGCCGGACCGAGCAAACCCGGCACATGCCGGAACGGCGACCGACCGTCAAACACAAGTCCTGCCGACAGAGTGTCACAACATTAAGCAAGGGTTTGCGGTGTTCCGGCGCATGCGGCGACCTTGGTCCGGCCTACCCTGAGCGCCGTGCAGGCTAAGGACCGTTCAAGAAATAATTGACCGCATCCTCCTCTCCCCTGGAAGGGGAGAGGGCAGGGTGAGGGGTATAAAAAGAGACAGTTATTTCTCGATCGGTCCTAGCTGGCTCTTCTGCAGTCTGCCAGCAGCCTTCTGCCTGCTGGATGAGTGGCTTCCCGAATCCCAGCATCTGGGGTTTTGCTGCCGGTTTCTGTTGTGACAGCGAATCAGCTTTCCTAGACTTCCGCCTGCTTTTTTCGGTAGATTGCCGGAAAATCTCTCAGACGTCGCTGCAACTTCACTTCTGATGAACCTTCAGGTACAGGCAACAATGGCGAATTATTTCTTTACAAGCGAATCGGTCAGCATGGGACACCCGGACAAAGTGTCCGATCAGGTTTCCGACGGGATCCTGGATGCATTACTGGCACAGGATCCGATGTCGCGCGTCGCTTGTGAAACACTTTGCACGACAGACCTTGTTGTCCTCGCCGGAGAAATTACCACTCAGGCAAAGATCGACTATGTCGCGGTCACGCGAAAAGTCATCCATGACATCGGTTACACGTCCGATGACATTGGGTTCAATGCGGACACTTGCCGCGTCTTTGTCGCACTGCACAGTCAGTCGGGTGATATTGCTCAGGGTGTCGATCGCGACGGTGCCGGCGACCAGGGCCTGATGTTCGGTTATGCCTGTCATCAGACGCCGGAATTGATGCCGGTTCCGATTGCATTCGCTCATCGATTAATCAATCGACTGACAGAAGTTCGACAAACGGGCGTGGTGAATTGGTTGCGTCCGGACAGCAAAAGTCAGGTCACAATCGAATATGACGGGATGAAACCGGTTCGCGTGGAAGCGATCGTTATTTCCACTCAGCACGACGAAAGTGTCACTCAGGAACAGATTGCGGCCTTCGTCAAAAAAGAAGTCATTGGTAAAGTCATTCCTGACGGGATGCTCGACAGCGGTACGAAGTACCACATCAACCCAACTGGTCGATTCGTCGTTGGTGGCCCACACGGTGATACTGGTCTGACAGGCCGCAAGATTATCGTAGATACTTACGGCGGTTGGGGGCGACACGGGGGAGGAGCTTTTTCCGGCAAGGATGCGACCAAAGTTGACCGTTCCGCTGCCTACATGGGACGATACGTGGCCAAGAACATCGTGGCGGCGGGTCTGGCAGAGCAGTGCGAAGTGCAATTGGCGTACGCAATCGGCGTCGCGGAACCGGTCAGCATTCGAGTTGATACGTTCGGCACCGGCACGATTCCGGAAGAGCGTTTCGGAAAACTTGTCCGCGATCATTTTCCGTTGACGCCAAAGGGCATCATCGAGCATTTGAAACTGCGTCGGCCAGTATTCCTGAAGACCGCCGAAGGTGGTCACTTTGGCCGCACCGGTGACGGCTTCACCTGGGAAGCCACCGATCAGGCTGCTGCTTTGAAGATTGCCGCAAAGTAGGGTATGGATACCGACAACAAACGGCCAAAGCAGGACGATGCTGATCCAGAGAGTCGGCACCTGCGTGCGGAAATTCAGCAAATCATTACGCAAGGCACCGCTGCTCCGGTGGCTCGCGAAGGATCGACACGATCGGCCGCATTGCTTGTCGCGGTGAGCATGCTGTTGCTCTGGCTGTCTTTCACACCGGTAGAATGGTCGTGTCTGGCCTGGATCGCACTCGTTCCGTTGAGCCAGCTCCTCAGGTTGAAATTGTTGCCGAGGCGATGCTACTTTATCACTTGGTGCGCAGCATTTGTCTGGGCGTTGCTCACGCTGCAATGGATGCGACTCGGCCATCCCGCCATGTTTCTGGCACTCGCCGCCCTGGCGTTCTACGTAGCGCTGTACGTTCCGTTATTCGTATGGCTGGGGCGGCGTTGTATCAACCAGGGACTTCCGGTCTGGTTGGCCGTTCCGGTTGTCTGGACATCGCTGGAGTACATTCGCTCATGGATGATCACGGGATTCGCATGGTACTTTTTGGGGCACACGCAGTATCGCTGGTCGGCCTTGATTCAGATCTGCGATATCACTGGAGTCTATGGCGTCACGTTTCTTGTGGCACTCGTGTCCGGAGCCATCGCGGTCAACGTTCCGGCAGCATGGCTGCGCCGATTGAACCTGCACGTTGACGTCACGGAATTACCAGTCGCAACCACCCGCCTTCAATGGAGACCCGTGATCGCAGCAGCCATCGTTTGCGTCGCATGTCTCGGTTACGGACTCCTCCGCCGTACACCGCCTGAGCAGTTTCCGGTCGGTCCGGTCTTCGCCTTGATCCAGGGGAACTTTTCTCCGGAAGTTAAACATGACGATGCAGAAACGACAACACTATATCGAATCCACTATTCACTGACGCAAGAGGCTGTCCTGCTGCAGCCGGACTTTATTGTCTGGCCGGAAACCATGTTCCCCACGCCCGAGCACAGCGTTGCCGAAGGTGTGACTGACAAAGAACTTCTGGAACACCTGCCGCGTGACGTGTTACAGGTGCACGGAAATGATACCAAACGTCTGGTTGAAGAATGGCGTGGCGGTGAAGTGCAGAAACGTCTGGAAATGCACGCGCAGGTATCAGGTGCCGCGCTGGTCATTGGTGTGATTGCGATCGTCGCCGAGAAGGATCGGCCGAAGACGTACAACGGAGCGGCGTTTGTGCGACCGGATCTGGGTTATTCCGGCCGTTACGACAAAGTTCATCGCGTGCTGTTTGGTGAATATGTTCCATTCGTGGATATTTTTCCCTGGCTCCACCATTTGACGCCGTATGGCTCTGGTCATGGTATCGAGGCCGGAACGGGCGTCCGCATGTTCGAATACGGTGGATATCGCATCGCTCCGTTGATTTGTTTTGAAGATACAGTCCCGTCACTGGTTCGACAGATGGCAGCCCAGCGTGATGAGCTCGGGAATGCATGCGATGTCCTGGTCAATCTGACAAATGATGCGTGGTTTCGAGGTTCCAGCCAACTGGATCAGCATTTGATCACATCGTCGTTTCGATGCGTCGAGACTCGAACGCCCATGGTGCGCTGTGTCAACGGGGGCATTTCGGCATTTATCGACGGCAACGGACAGATTCGTGAACCCGCAGAGATTCATGTCATGGAAGAACCTTTTAACGGCCTGCAGGTCAAGTTGCGCCCCGCACAGGGCATGCGCGATCCTGAGACCAACTCCTGGCGACGGCAATTCTCCGGCATTATTTTCGGCCAGGCACCGCTCGATCCAAGAGAGTCCCTTTACGTCCGATTCGGAGACTGGTTCGCACAATTGTGTCTGCTGACGATCGTAGTATTTGTGGGCTGGTCGTACGTCCGTTCGAAATAGCTTGAAACTCGGCAGATTTCGCACGAATCGCCACGGAGTTCAGGATCAATGGCGTGGTCTTAGTGGGCGGTATGGCGCTAGCGCCCTGTCAATACTTGATTTTGGGGTTGGAGAAGAAGGCATTTTCGCCGACGGAGCGGCGAAACTACGCAGGCAAGTCGCTCCGTCGGCTCGCATTCAACCCCAAATCTTAGTCATGACAAACCGCTACCAGCGGTGACTGACCCCAATAACTTGGCGCGGGCTTCGCCCGCAACTCAAAGTAGCCGTCACTCTCCGAGTGACGCAATGCGATTCATTTGGCCAGTTCAGACAAGCGTGACTGACGCAATCACTTCCTGGTTGATCGGCCCATATCCCAGCTAATCGCAATTCATCACTCAGAGAGTGATGGCTACTTTGTACTGAACCAATTACTCTCCTGCTGGTCAGGACAAATCTTCTCAGAAAAGCGACGCTCTCAACGTTTTCTGAACAGAAAAACACCGGCGGCTAGCGGCGTGCCGCTCACAGATAAAGCCTTTAGTCCACGCAATTGGAGCCCGGGTTTCCGGCGAGTTTGCCTACGTCCGGGGGTTTTACGTCGCGGCTCTACGGAACTCTTGAGCATGGAGACCGAATCTTCGGCAATGAGATGTCACGACCGCAGCCATTCGTTACTTCTCAGGAAATAGAGGCAGATTTTTCAGCAGTCAACAGATCGTAAGTTCATTCCTGTGAACATCTTAGAGCGTTGACAAATGTTTGACACACGCATGACGACGACGAAACACGCTGCTGTTGTTGAATGTCGATACGCACCCTATCGTTCCTTGGTCCTGCGTGGCACAAGAACATCGGTTGCCACACAAGAATGCATTTCCGTTGTCTGAATTTTCAGACAAGCCGAACTTTGGCGTTCGATTACTCGATAAAACCGGGATGGAACTAATGAGCGTTTCCACAGCATCTGTGATTGCAGACCATGTACTCACTCCTGTCGAATCTAAACGTCTGCAGACTCAAGCGGACACGGACACTCTGGTTGCCGCATTTCATCGCGAGCAGTTGCGCTGGAGCAACGTGGACTGGGTTGTCGCATTGTTTCTGATCGGGGTCCATGCGGGAGCCCTCGCCGCTCCATTTTTCTTCAGCTGGACCGGACTGGCGGTCTGCATCGTGATGCACTGGGTCACATGCAGCATTGGAATCTGTCTGGGTTATCACCGCTATCTCGCGCACAAATCAATGAAGCTGACACCTCCTGCCGAATTTGTCGCGATGGTTTGTGGCTGCCTGAGCGGAGAAGGTTCTCCGATGACATGGGCGGCAACACATCGTCTGCATCATCATAAATCCGATCAGGAAGGTGATCCTCATTCGCCAATCAGAGAAGACGGCTGGTGGTCACACATTCTCTGGCTGTTTCCGAAGCGTTCTACCGAATCCGGTCGTGTGCTGTACCGTCGGTATGTTCCCGAACTGGTGGATCGCCCGATGATGCAGTTTTTTGAGAAGACGTTTGCATTGTGGCTGTGGGGCGGTGGTCTCACGATGTTGGTCGCTGGCTGGGTTTTCGGTGGCTGGCGGATGGGTGTTTCACTGGTCGTCTGGGGAATGTGTGTGCGGATGGTCGCAGCTTACCACAGCACATGGTTTGTCAATTCCGCAACGCATCTCTGGGGTTATCGCAATTACGACACACGCGATCATTCGCGCAACCTGTGGTGGGTCGCCATCCTTGCTTATGGTGAAGGCTGGCACAACAACCACCACGCTCATCCAGCCGTTGCCCCGGCTGGCCACAAGTGGTGGGAAGTCGATATCACATGGTGGTCAATTCGATTACTGCGAGCTGTTGGGTTGGCTTACGACGTCAAAGATCGGATTCCAAAAGGACGCCGAGCAGATGATCATGATGTGCCAACCGAACACGCTGAAGCTGCACAAGGTGAGATTCCTTCAGCTTTGACTGAAGTCGCCGCCTGATTATTCTGCGCGAATCACACGTTCCCCCTTGAGAATCTGGCCGTTTGAATTCGTGGCACGTACCTGAATCAGGTGCGTGCCTTTTTGTTGCACCGTCGTCAGCGTGGCTTTCCACAGATGCGGGCACACCATCGGCTTTGCCAGTTTCCGCCAAGGAAGATTGTCGGGTAGCATTGGCTGTTCTTCATCAAACAGTTTCTGAAAAATCGGATCGGTTTCCTTTTCCGTCTTCAGCATCGGTTGCCAGTCACTGTCGTTCAGACGCCACTCGACCACTGCATCCGGGAACGCATTGAACACGTTTGCTCGAAATTCCTGGGCCGTCGCATCCGCCAGCAGCACGACTTCCGGAGCTGTGATCCTAAGCTGCTCATCCGCACCACGCCGCGCCGCTCGATAGTCCAGCAGATAGCTGGTGCCGTCAAAGTGCATGACCGTGTAACCGTTCGGCGTTCCGTCGGCACACATCGTATGCGGGATGTCGTGTTCGTCAGGCTTTCCCGACCACCACGCGCCGCAAACTGTCACGTTGATCATGTGATGATGCGGTCTTGGTCCTTTCCAGCCGTCGGTGCCGGTCAGCATGACATGTTCGTGATGATGCGTATGCCCGGCGAGTGAGATGCAATGTTCCCGCGACTCGAGCAGCCTGAGCAGTTTTTCACGCCGCGGTTCAATCCACGGCGTGGATTTCACAAGTGGAATATGCATCATCGCCACGACCAGATGATCCTGTGGCACATGTTTCAGATCGTTCTCAATAAACGTGAGCTGCTTTTCGCTCAGGCCTGAACGGTAAAGCTTTTTATCGCCTTCCCTGAGCCAGTGAATATCATCCACCATGATAAAATGCACGGAACCATAGTCAAATGCGTAGTACGCCGGGCCGTAGACACGTTCGTATGTCTCGTCGCTGAGTTCATCGGTTTCGGCCGCGAAATTGATGTCGTGATTTCCAATGACGTTGTACCAGGGAATTCCGATCTTCCCCAGAGTTCGATTCAGACTGTCGAACAGGCTCAGGTCGTCGAACAGAATATCGCCCAGCGTCACACCAAACGCAGCATCAACGCCCACCAGATCCTCGACGACGTCATGCGCGATGTAGTCGATTTCCTTCTGGTCTCGAGGCTGCGGGTCACCGAAAAAGATCACATCAAAGGCCGCTGGTTCTTCGGCTGCATACAGTGGAAAATCGATTTCCGCCGGCAACGGTCCTGTTGGTGCGACGCCGGGAAAGCCGAGATCTTTCGGCGAACCGGCGGGTTTGTGAATGTAGTAGAATCGGGAAAGGTGATCCTTGTCTGTGACGGTCCTGTAACCGCTGGGTTTGATCACAAACACGATCGAATCGTCATCGACCGCCAGCGTATATCGACCGTTGGCGTCAGTCTGCACAACTTCTCTGCCATTCGAAACACCGACACCCGAAAGTCCTGCCTCGTCCGGGTCCCGCGAGCGGTTGCCGTTCGTATCCACAAACACAACACCTGTCGCCAGCGCATCGTCCGCATTCGCGAGCGCGGTCGAACTCAGCATGCAAGCGACACAAAGAAATAACGGAACGGCCCTGGACAGCAGCATGAGAGTGGATCTTTCGTTCTGGATTGCCTTGGTTTACTCTTACAATGATAACACTCCTGATTGTCATCGACCACTCTCCTCCGCGCGATTGAGATCAACACGATTGTATCTCAGACCTTCACCCCGTCCCTTCTCCCCCGCCTCGGGGGAGAAGGTGGCCGACAGGCCGGATGAGGGGGACTGGAATTTGGTGATACCGGTTTGGCTGATGGGGGGCGGTACGATCCGGGCTGAGGCGCCGTGTGGCAGGTCAAACTCCACGGCATAATCGAAGGACTTGTAAATGTGTCCACCGACCCTGACCCGCGCGTGGCGCAGAAGCGACGCTCCGCCGTTCCTGGTACTTGTTGCATTGCTGCCTGGCAGAACCAGATTGCCGTTGGAGTCGCCCAGCCAGGCAGAATCCCAATGCAGGCTACCTCCCACATGCAGGTCGAGCTAGTGCTCTGTCAAACCATCAACTTCGGGTTGTGTTCATCAGCCGCTGGGCGTTTGCCCACGGTTAGAACCGGACGCTAACGCATTCCGGCTGATAACCCGAACCCGCAAATCAAATCTTGACGGAGCACTAACCCAGGTTCTTGACGGGGCTTCCGTCGCTTAGGCGATGACGCAGCCCTTGATTATTCGAAACGTACTCCTGCGTGTGGTCTACACCCAGATGATACAAAATGGTGGCCGACAAGTCGGCTGGTGAGACCGGGCTGTCGGTCACGAATCCTGCGTGTCGATCTGTGCTGCCATAAACCTGCCCGCCGCGCACGCCACCGCCAGCCAGTAACGCAGTGAACGCATGAGGCCAGTGATCACGCCCCGATTTCTTTGTATTCGAGCTTTGAGTGAACTGACCCAGTTTTGGCGTTCGACCAAATTCACCAACCGCCACGACAAGAGTCGACTCCAACAAGCCATGATCATCCAGATCCTGCAGAAACGCCGGAAACGCCTGGTCGAACATCGGGCAAAGCAATGTCCTGAGTTTGTTGAAGTTATCCTCGTGTGTGTCCCAGCAGGTATTTGTTCCTGAAATCTTTGTTTCGTCTTCCCAGTTGACTGTCACGAGCGAAACACCCGCTTCAATCAGCCGCCTTGCCATGAGCAGACTCTGTCCGACTGATGTGCGACCGTACGTATCACGCAGCGTCGCGGTTTCACGATCCAGATCCAGAATTTCGCCCGCCTTGTGTTGCAGAAGAGAGAACGCTCGATCGCGATGACGATCCACGTCATTGACCAGTTTCTTTGAATACGATAGTTGAGGATTGCCCAGTTGGAGCTGCTCAGACAATCGCCGTCGGTTCTCAATCCGCGCGAGCGAGACAGCTTCGTCTGAAGCAAGTCCATCGACCTGAAATTCACCATCGCCGGAGCCCTGGATCAGCATCGCATCGTGACGTTCTCCCATGCGTCCGCCTGTTTGACCGGCAATCCTCGCGCCCTGACCAGGAAACTGCAAGTACCACGGCAACACCACAGACGGCGGCAATCCCGTGTGTGAATTGCCATATCGCATGGTCATGGCGCTCAGTGATGGCCAGTCCTCTGGAGTCGCCTGATCGGTGATCGGAGCCGAGTGATAAGGTCGACCGCTGAAGACTTCACTACATGCCGGTCCGTGGACATTCATTTTGTGCTGCATCGAACGCAGCAGACATACTTTATCCATCTGTTGAGCCAGCTTAGGCAGATGCTCGCAGATCTGAATGCCGGGAACTTTGGTTGCGACCGGCTGAAACTCTCCGCGAATTTCCGCCGCCGCATTCGGCTTCATGTCCCAAAGATCGATCTGACTCGGCCCACCAAACAGAAACAGAAACACGCACGAATTCTGCTTCCTCTTTGCCGGCCCTGCATCATCCCTGGTGCCCGCCCGCAACTTCGCCAGTTGGGCCGACGTTAATCCCATGGCGTTTAACCCACCGACCTGCAATACCTGTCGCCGCGAAACAACACGCTGCTGTTGTGTTGCGTTTCTGAAAGAATTCAACATGGCACCAGCCCCTGCGGACAGTCTGCGGGGAAATCAAACGAGGATTAAACCATCTGACGGGATTCACTTCAATGACAGGAATTCGCCTGCCGCATGTTCAAATCATCCACGCAATTCTGCAATCGGTCGCCCGGTTTCCACCAGCGGGACGGGGCGACCTGAAGGATTGATCCAGTGCGAAGCAGGATCGATGCCGAGGTGTGAGAATACGGTTGCCGCGAGATCGCCGGGGCCCAGAGGTCGTTCCTGGATCGAGCCGCCACGACGATCGGTCGCACCGATCACCTGACCGCCTTTGATGCCTCCGCCTGCCATCAGAAACGACATCACGCCGGGCCAATGATCGCGACCGGCGGTTTTGGTCATGACCGGGCTGCGTCCAAACTCCCCGATCACGATCACCAGCGTCGTCTCAAGCAAGCCTCGCTGGTCAAGATCCTCGATCAATGCTGTGAGGCCGCGATCCAGCACGGGCAGCATCGGAGTCAAGCCCTTCACAATGCCGCCCCATTGAACTTCGTCGCCATGATGATCCCAGTGTCCCCATGCATCGCTCATCGTGACGAATGTGACGCCAGCATCGACCAGTCGGCGAGCCAGCAAGGCCTTGTCTCCGAATGAGTCACGACCATAACGGTCCCGCACTTCGTCCGGTTCGCCGTTCAGATCGAACGCCTTCTGCGCCGCACCGCCGAGCACAAGATTGAATGCTTCCTGAGTGTAACGGTCCTGTTGTTGAAAACTCACCGATGAATCGACGCGCCGCCGAAACAGATCCAGTTCACGTCGCAGCTGATCGCGATCCTGCAGACGCGGAATTTCGACCCCTTTCGGCAGCGAAAACTTTCCGTCCACTCGCATCCCGTCCAGCGGTGCAAATTTTTGCCCGAGATCCCCGGCACCATAGACGTCGGCCGCCATGCTGTTCGCCAGAGCCACAAATGGTGGCATTCCGGGATGGTTGGCTCCACGAACTTTCGCAGCCACTGAACCCATCGACGGGTAACCTCCGCCCTGCCGTCCGATATCTGTACGCTGAGCTTTGGGATTCGCGGCCTGAAACGTGATTGGTGTATGATTGCTGGCCGTTGCATCCATGGAACGAAGAATGGCAAACTTATCCATCATCGCCGCCTGCAATGGCATGTGTTCACAAATCTGAGTTCCCGGAACGCTTGTCGAAATCGGCTTGAACGGGCCGCGAATCTCCGCAGGCATATCAGGCTTCATGTCCCACATATCGATCTGGCTGGGACCACCAGAAAGCCAGATCTGAATCACTGACGTCGCCCGTGTGTTGATTCGGTCCTGTTTACTTTCTGCACGGGATTGGAGCAGCGCCGGCAAGGATAAACCCGCGACGCCAGCCAGCCCGGCCCGCAGCATCCAATTACGTCGACCAACACGGACCAGCGGAACACTGTCCGGTCCGAACAATCGCGCGACGCCAACAGCCTGATGCTGTTGATCGTGGTCTCGACTGTCACGCACTGTGACCGAATTGGAACACGGGATCCCGCTGTCAGTGATGTTGTTCATTTGGGCCTCCGAAAACTCCGTTACAAACATGCATTGGCGTCCGGCGTGTATCAGGATTCGGCAAATGTCCGCGGAAACCACATTTCCCAGGTTCGAGCCGAGTGTAAAAACGTGTGCTGGAGTTTAGCGATCCCAGGAAGTGTATCGAAGCGGCGGAGACGACGCTCCAGCAAAAGAATGAAGTGATTGCCGAGATCCTCCTCGAACAGGTGCAACTCTATTCCACGCGGCCACAGATGAAGGGTAGTCAGAATTTGGAACCGGGCATTATTCCTGGCCAAGTTTTGACGAATCCTTGCGCGGTGGATGCAACTTTGGAAGACATCCGTTCAGGACTGAGACAGAAATAAGTGGGGCACGATTCCATCGTGCCGAGCACGTTAAAAACGTGCTCCACGTCCGGAAGACGACAGTTATTTCTGCGCCAGTCCTTAGGACTTGCACATCAGGCCGCGCGACGTTGTGCGGCTGTCGCAGCTTGTTGGGCCATTTTGCGTTTCTGACGACCGCTGCGGCTGAAGCGGTTGACGATATCGAGCAGCCACGGTGCGAATCGTTTGAGTTGAAACAATGCGTGGGCCGTCGGCGTGATCAAAACTTGTCGTTTGTCTTTGCGAATCGCCTTCAATGTGAGTTTGGCCACTCCTTCCGGCGTAGCACACATCCATTTCGGTGGCGACGGAACCTTTTGATCGGCTCGGCCACTGGCAGCGGACTCATACAGATTGGTCAACACGGGGCCGGGACAAATCGCCGTCACACCAAGCCCTCTCCGTCCGTATTCGGCACGGAGCGATTCTGTGAATCCAATCAGTCCGAACTTGCTGGTATGGTAGGCCGAAAACCGTCCACCCGCGACGAGACCTGAAATACTGCACATATTCACAATATGCGCATCGGGACGCTGCAGCAGTGTGGGCAGCAACTCGCGAGTGATCTGGATCGGTGCCAGCAGGTTGATCGTCATCAGCCAGTCCCACTGCGCCTGCGACATCTGGTCGGTTGGCCCGTAGTAGGCGACTCCCGCGTTGTTGATGAGCAGATCGATGCTGCCGGTCTGGTGCAAAGCCGACGCAATCGTCGCAGAAACATCGCTGCGATTCGTCAGGTCGCACGGAAACAACAACACACGCACCCCGATCGGCGACAATTCTGTGGCGAGTTTTTTCAATCCCTCAAAGTTCACATCAACAAGGCAAAGTTGGCAACCGGCCCGAGCCAATTCGATGGCCAGACACCGTCCGATGCCTGACGCTGCTCCTGTCAGAAAGGCCGTTCGTCCCTGGAACTGTTGCATGTGAAATCTTCCCTGAAATTGTACGATGGACATTCTTGTCCGTCGGCTTACCATAAGCCTGCGTGTGGGTTTAAGCGGCCCCACTGGCTAACACCTGCGGCGCTCGCCTCACCGCTTTACGCGCTTGTATGGAATCGAACACCCTCGGGCGGGATTCGTCGTGGTTGCCGGCAACTCGTTCTTCAATGCGGCATCAACCGCCAGTTCCACAAATCGCCGTTCGACTTTGTCGGCCTGCGTCTGGTCGTCCAGCGCACCGATGTAGACGATGCGGCGATCTTTGTTGAGCACAAAGAACTCCGGAGTGAAATTCGCGCCGTACGAGGCCGCGACTTTCTGAGTTTCGTCCATCAGATACGGAAACGGAAACTCCTTCGCTTTTGCGCGTTCCTTCATCTTGTCGAGCCGTTCCGCAGGCTTCAGATTGGCATTGATCGCGATCAACGCAACGCCTTCCTTTCGTTCAGCGTACTTCCTGTGGAATTCAATCATGCGGTCTTCATAGTCAACAGAATACGGGCAGGAGTTGCACGTGAAACAAACCACGACAACCTGCTTGTCCTTCAGATCAGCCAGCGAATGCATTTCGTCATCGGTGCCGACCAGATCTGCCCAGGACGGCGCTTCGTCACCGATTTTCAGGTGCACCGGTTCGTCCTCAGCCGCGGCCACGGTCACCACCAGACCGAGTGTCAGACAAAGTGCCGCGATAAGTAAACAGCAATAACGAGTCATGGCGAAAGGTTTCTGAGGGAGTGGCAGTCTCGACCGTATAAGGCGTATCATACTCAATCAGCCGTTTGCGAGAAGAGCGATGGAGACAGCCCGCAACTTATCCAGCCGGCGCAATGTACGTAATCCCCTTGTTTCTCCGACGTGGGTGTTAGTATTGCGGCATTTGAGGGAAATGACTTACAACTCAGGATCGCGGAGGCATGGTTGCGGAACTTTGACGAGCATACGGAGGGCTCGATGAACGCTGCAAGTACATTACGAAAACTTACGGCGACTGAAATTGCCGAAGTCCTGAGCGGCGAAGTGATCGGCGACACCGCGATCAGCATTGACGATGTGGATGTGATCGAACGGGCGACTGCGACACATTTATCATTCGTCGGTGATCTGAAAAATCTCAACCGCGTTCGAAACTCACACAGTCGGCTGATTGTCGTGCCGGAAGTTGTGCGGGGCGAACTGGCAAAATACAGCGATCGGACATTCATTCTGGTCCCCGAAGCTGAGACGGCATTTCTGGCGATTGCCGCCCTGCTGCGACCACATCGTGTCCGTATTTTTACTGGAATCTCTGACCGCGCCGTCGTCGATTCGACTGCGATGATTGGTGCCAATACCAATATTCATCCGTTGGCAGTCATCGGCAGGGACGTGGTCATTGGGAACAATTGCGAAATTCAGTCGGGCGTTGTGATTGGCGATGGATGTCGGCTTGGAGACAACGTCGTCCTGTATGCGAACACCGTAATATACCACGACATTGTGATTGAAGATCACGTGACGATTCATGCGTCATGCGTGATCGGAGCGGATGGTTTCGGTTATCGATTTGTGAACGGTGGTCATCAGCATATTCCGCATTACGGCACCGTTCGAATCTGCAGTGATGTGGAAATCGGAGCATCCACAACAATCGATCGCGCTAAAGTTGGCGCGACTGTGATTGGTTCAGGGACTCGGATCGACAATCAGGTGATGATCGGGCACAACTGTCAGATCGGACGTCATAACCTGCTGGTGTCGCAGGTCGGCCTTGCAGGATCTGTCAGCACCGGTGATTACGTGGTCTGTGCGGGACAGGTTGGTGTGGCTGATCATGTTCATCTGGGTGACGGAGCGGTCGTCGGTGCAAAGGCGGGAGTGAACCGCGATATGCCGGGTGGCCAGACTTACCTCGGCAGTCCTGCCGGCCCAGCGGGAGAGACCTCAAAACAGCTTGCCGCCTTTCGCCGTTTGCCTGAAATGCGAGACGCGATCAAACGCATGGACAAGGAACTTGAAGTGCTGCGCGCGAAACTTTTCAATGATCGTGGTCCGGAAGTTGAATCTGCAGCAGCGTAGCAGCTTGGAAAAGGGGTCAGGAACCAATACCAAATGGCCCAAAGGGTGCTCCGCACTATTGGTTCCTGACCCCTTTCCAAGCCCAAAAACACGAAGCATCAAATCTTGAAACTGGACATGGTGTTCAATGACGTCTGATCAGGAATCAGATCCAAATCCGGCCATTTTGCAATTCGTGCGTCCGTCCCTTACTCGATCGACGCCTCACAGCGGCACTCCGGAATCCAGACCACCTATGCGACTGGGACTCCTGGCAGGTGCTGGCGAATTTCCGATTCGGTTCGCTCGTGGTGCGAGGCAGGCTGGTCACTATGTCTACGCCCTCGGCATCGGCGGCATGGCATCTGAAGATCTCGCTCAGGATTGCGACGAATTTCGCTACGCTCCATTGGCGCGACTTGGAAAAGCCATCCGGCTGTTTCGCCGGGCGAACGTCGAGCGGATTATTATGGCGGGGAAGATTGAGAAAACAGTCCTGTTTCATCCGTTCCGCTGGATACGGCTGATGCCCGACTGGCGAACTCTTCACATGTGGTATCGCTATGCACGAACGAACAAAGCGGATGACACTATTCTGCTGGCCGTAATTCGCGAGTTTGAACGCGATGGTTTTATTTTCGACTCGGCCCTTAAGTACTGCCCGGAGCTACTCGTGAAACATGGATTCCTCACACATCGTCGTCCGTCCGCAGCGCAATGGAAAGACATTCGCTTCGGCTGGGATCTGGCTCGTGAAATGGGTCGTCTGGACATTGGACAGACTGTGATCATCAATGACACTGCGGTGATTGCGGTTGAGGCGATCGAAGGAACCGATCGCTGCATCCGCCGTGCCGGGGAACTTTGTCGTCGTGGTGGATTTACGGTAGTGAAAGTTGCCAAGCCGCAACAGGACCTGCGCTTTGACGTACCCACAATTGGCATCGAAACCATTAAGACAATGCACGAATCCGGCGGCAGAGTCCTCGCGATTGAATCCGGAATGACCATCATCATCAGCCCCGAGGAAGTTGCCGAACTCGCAGACAAGTTCGGGATCGCGATCGTTGCCGTGAACGCAGACGAACTGGCCTTGCTGGCCGCAGCATAGGTGATCGGCGTGCAAGGAAGTACCTGAGATGTGGTCTTTTCGGGTTTGGAGCAGTGCGTCAGACTTTGGGTTCAACGACAAATGAAGCGCACAGCGGATGATCCCCAAAATGCCAGTCTGATGATCATCGCCCAATGCCGACGGGCGGCATGGTGGCGCAGCACGCATCTCCCACAACCGATGCTGGTGGTGATTATCGCCCTCTGGAGACAAGCTCCATAGTAGCGTATTCGGTGACCCAAAAAATGTGCACGTGAAAGGGTTAAAAGTGCCAGACACTTTATAAAACATTGGAAAAACGGGCGGGCGTGATGCCTATTGTAAGATTAAGGAAAAGACCCTCGATGAAATCTGCCTCCAATACGACTGCCTGATAGACGAATGTTGCCGAATGTTGCCGACAGGTGCGTAAAATGCATCTATCCGAATTGAATGTGAACAGTGGCTTCGTCAGACGCAATCGAAGACGTCGGTCTTGAAATTCTGTCGGTTTCTCAAGCCACTGACTCTGCGTTTGATGGACATGAATTTGCTGTTCATGCCTTCGGGCACTGCGTTGGTGGTTTTGGTAGCACTTCACTCACGACGTTTTCCAGCCGTTCTTTGAAAGATCAGGCAAACGGCAGAAGCCGTGGGAAACATCAGAATGCAAAGATGAGACAGTACACACTGTGACCGTGTGTGGTGAAGATTTGGAGGCAGGACGGTGACATTATGAAGATCTGAGACAGACATGGAGGCCACTGAATCACAATGTGCAATTGTATATTGACACGCAAGAGCCGTCAGCATCTGCCTCAATCCGCAAAGGGCTGCACTCTTCCAATTGCCGCCAGTTGTTCATTGCTTGGAAAATTCGGCACTCTGTAACGAACCGGATAGTAGGTCTCGTCGGCGACCATGAGATGCCGAACAATGTCCGCCACATGATCCCATTCGCCAGAAGCAACGACGCTGCCACCAGTCAAAAATACCACTACCTGAGTCCGAGGCAGCAGTGAATCGACATTTCGGCTCCAAACACAGTACGAAAGAAGTTTCTCTGAGTCTTTTTTCTGAACGGCAGCAAAGCTGGCAACAAAAATCGCTTTTTCTCCGAGCAGAATATCTAGTATCTCTTTTTGCTCCGAGTACAGCCCTCCCAGAAAAGGCAGTTCAAGATCGTCGTACTGGCCACGAAGTACATGATTCTTCGGTGGTGTCCAATCTTGCCATTCGCCATCCACAAGCCGCAATGGCAGCGGCGACAACGGTCTCGATTCTACTTCCGCAGCTTTGGCTGTTAAGTCAAAAAGTATCTTGAGCGAAACCTCATCTTTGCTCCCAGCAAGGTACATGGCGTCTCGGTGTGGAACAGTGACTATTTCATCTCCGACGACATCGAAATTTCGTCGCCCCACAAGCAGGATTCTGGCAGAGTCGTAGTTGTCACCCGAGACGGAAGAGTGAAACCCATCGCCAATCTTGGCGATGGCCATCGTTGTTCCCTGAAGACGGTCACACGCTATCTCTAATGCTTCGTAAAAAGTCGTGCCCCAATTGCTGAGATCCTCATTTGACACAGACCGCATGGAGTTTACCGTGTCGTAAACCAACGATGAATACAGGTGACTGCCGAGCGGATCCAGTGGCAGGTCGGGTACTTTGCCCCCGTCGATCAGGCTTTTTAGTTCCATGAAATCAAAAGTAGCACGACTCCAGATTTTGGGTCGGAGATGTGGCTTCGCTTCCTCAAACGTCTGTGGGATTTCTTCTAAAGAACTCGCAAAGATTGATGCAAGCCTGTGAAGGTTGGAATTCCACTTCGCTCTCGGTAGCGAACAGTGTTCTTGATACATGTTCGACAGATTGATGACTCCGTTGCCGTTTTCATGAACAAGCCGAAAGATTTCCGGGTCGTATCGGTATTTTTGCTGGCCATCCAATTTGGCAATCGCTGCACACAACTGCGTTGCAAACTTGCTCTTTGATGGCTTGCCCGAGGAAAACACAATAACTTCCCGCCTGAATTCCAGGTCCGATTCAAAACTGTATTAGTCGATGATCACCGACTATCGAATCATCTGGGAAATCGATGTCACGAACAAGTACACGGCAAGCCGTGTCTTTGCCGATTTCAATCTTTAACAGGTGGCTGAAATGGATGCCGACCTGAGTGGCCGGCGTGGTTAAGACTGTGAGGCCGGGAGGTGAATACTTTCGGTGGAGCCGGATGGTCGATTCACTGCGTTTCTGACTCTCGTTTTGTTCTCAATTGCTGCTGTTCGTAGGCTCTTTATTTCGCCAGTTCTTCCTGACTCACGGCAACGTGAGACGGCCAGACACAGAGGCTGAACATACCCAGTACGATCACAGCCACGATCAGAATTGTCGGAATTGCAGAGAATCGATTTCCGGGCTACTGAATCGGCAAACCAATGATCTCCGGTGGCTCAAATGGATTCATATCAATTGTCCCTGATCGCCCGCGGCTTCAATTCAGCGTTACTACCATCCAAAGCTTGCACGTTGAATAACGCTGCGACACCCTCTGTCGATGCAAGTTCGTGGAAGGTCTCCAGTATATCATCTGGCCCCATCAGGCGAGCGAGAGCGTTCTGCATGTCGGGGCGATTGGTGAGGTTCAACGCTGAACAACTGCCGCTGATTGATGAACTTGACGAGCTTCTGAGCCGGTGAAGCGGTTGCTATAGTACGAGAAGTTTTGCTATTTTCAGATCATGTACAAATGCGTTGTGATTCTGGTACAGTCGGAGAAGGTCAAAGTGTCAAATCAGATTCTGGTGATCAAGCCGTACTGGCATTTCGGCACATGGGTATTTGATGATCCTTCAACGGATCTCGTTCAGGAACCGTTCGTCAGCGGTGTTCCTGAAATGATCAACGATCTTGTGGCCGACATTCCCAATGCTCCTCAGGGATTTCGTTTACTATTCTCATCGGCACCTTTTCCCGCATTTCAGCGAAAGCTGGAGTGGGTTCGCACAGAGTTCGAAGGCAACTGGTATCGGATGGAAGAACCGCCGATGGAAGGCTGGCTCTGTCCAGCGTTGTTTCGGTACTTTGAAGTGGCACCGGCAGAGTTGTATGTGAAGGCTGAAGAAATCAGATGAATCAGATCAAAACGATTTTCAAATATCTGTTGGCGATCTTCATGGTCACTGCCGGCACAATGCACTTTGCGAACCCGACATTCTTCCTGAAGATCATGCCGCCGTATCTGCCACTTCATGATGAGTTGGTCTCGGTGAGCGGTATCTTTGAGGTTTTGCTGGGAGTCCTGTTGCTGGTTCCTCAAACTTCTCGAAAGGCGGCTTGGGGAATTGTGGCTCTGTTGATCGCTGTCTTTCCGGCGAACCTGTACCTCTACCAGCATCAGGATATTCTTCCGGCATCGCCGATTATTCATCTGCTGCGATTACCGTTGCAGGGTGTCTTCATTCTGTGGGCGTATTGGCATACCAGATTGGCAAAGAGCAATCCGTGAATTTGAAACTGATCATCCATGCAATTCTGGAAGACTACGCCCTGCCGCTTCATGGCGATCATGGTGTCTCTCACTGGGCACGTGTTCTGGAAAATGGGCTGCGTCTGTCCGAGCAAACTTTGCACTGAAGTGGCGAAGACAAAAGAGATGATTCAATGGGCCGATGGGCGTGCCAGTTTCCGAGTCGTTCCAGAATTTGTGATGGCGGACTGGGGGATTGAAGTGCCGAAGCAGCGGATCTGGTGAGAACAATTTCAAGGCGATACTGGCCGATCACGGTTTTGAATCGCCTGACGATTGTGCTCAGCAATTGCTGAAAGGGCTGGACCGTTGATCGGTGCGTGCGACTCAGGCGACAAGCAGCCGTTAATGTCGCAGATGACCAGATCATACTTCCCTGTTGTTTGAAACGGCATGATGGAGGCTTTCAAAGGAACTCCAGGGCGGTTCAGACAGATTTGTTCAACACAGGCCACCATTGCAGATGGCCCTTCCCATACCACGTGACATGCGGGTCTTCGAAGCAGAGACGCGCAGCCATCAATGCCCAATCACCGCCCGCCGCCTGATCTCAGCACCCACCGCTTCTACACTTTGAACACTCACCAGTGCCGCCACGCTCGCTTGCAATACCACCCGCATCATGTCCGGATCTTTCACCGCCAGCTCGCTGAACGTGTCCAGCATGTCGTCAGGACGCATCAGACGGCGGATGGCGCTCTGCATGTCGGGGCGATCAGTGATGCGTTCAATCAACGTTTTGAGCATCTGGCGTGATGCCTGTAGATTTTCCCGCAGTTCAGCGTCCGTTTTGTTGGTCAGATTGTTTGTCATTTCATTCCTTAACCGTTGATCGCCCACTCAAGCCAAATAAAACCGAGTACAGACAAGACAATCAGGCTAAGGGTACGTCCGGAAATGAGCACCATCAACGACCAAAACAATCGCCAACCAGAAGATTGCTGAAATCAGAATTACCAGAACGATTGCAAGCAGGAAACGCGACATCAAGCCAATCCCGCGACGTCTGTTATGAATCCATTCGCCCACCGTTGCAAGACGTATTCCGCTCAATGTGACGTCAGTTCTTGAGGCGAAAAGATCATTCTTCAAATGTCACGCCTGTGACAAATGGACGGATTTCGAGTTGTGGGGGGCGTGTCTTGAGCAGGGAATTGCCCCACTGGCAATTCCTGAACGTGATTTCTGAGACAGAATAATCGCTGCTCGCTCCGGCGAGATACGAACGGCATTCATCAGAACCAGAATAGATCATCGTGTCGAAAGTCACTCCCTGGATCTTTCCTGGCCCAAATGGTTGAGCGGTCGTTTTGATCTGCAGCAAGGCGGCGATGGATGGAAAGCGGAACGGTTCTACTCGCACATTTTTGAACTCGGTCGTGCGGATCGTGTTGTTTCCTGTCGCCCAAAGTTGGATGGCACCGCCGTAATCTTCCAGGCTCCAGACGTTCTGGACATTCAGAATGTCGATGTTTTCGAAGAAGACCTGCTCGATGTTTCCTGGCGTCGCACCGAGGCCGAGCAGCACGGCCCGGCCGCCGTCACTCCAGAACACGGAGTCGCGGACCGTGACATTCTTCGCAGGTCCATAGTGATACATGCAGAACAGATCGTCGGTGCTGCGGAGAAAGCAGCCATGCACCAATCCGTCGGTCACGGCACTGAGATGGATGCCGTCCGCATTCACGATCGAACCGAACACATCGACCTGCCGGACGGTGGCCTGCTTCGATTTGTTCAGTACGACGGACCACATCGGTGCGTCGAGCACCGTGATTCCATCGATCAAAACGTTGGTCATTCCTTCGCAGCGAATCGCGCTCGTCCGTCCTTCGCGATACAAGGATGAAGGTTGATGTACCAGGCCGCTCGCATCGAGAATCCCGCGCCCGCGAATGGACACATTCGATAATCCCTCGGCTCCAATGGCTCCTTTAAGCACTGCGCCCCCTGCCAGGTAGACCGTCGTTCCGCTGCGGGAAATGAGAAACGTTTCTCCCGACCAGACACTTCCGTACGGTATCGCGTTCTCATTGGTCGTCATATTAACGAACCCTGCCGCGGAGCCATCGACCGCTTTTCCGTCAGCACAATTCTGTTCACTGCCCTCGGGGTAGAGACGAAAAGTTGTGATGTGATTCGCATGAGGATAATTGAACCCGGCAGTGCGATTGGTCGTGGTGTTGCCGAGCAAAGTGAGCCGGACGTATCGGGCATTGACCGCGGGGAAGCGCGCGCGGACGGAGTCAATGGATGCATTCGCCAGATCTTCGGAGGCAACGCGCCACGCGGCAGTGATCGTTTCCCGGTATTCAAGTCGGTAATTCTGTCCGCCAGGAACGAGGTAGGGCGTGACCGGCCCGCTGTGCATTTCGAAACGATCAACCCGTTTGACCGCTCCGAGATCGACATCGAGCCACGCCCCTCGCGGAAGGACATGGATACCTGGCTGGAAATAGTAGACGGTTTTCTCTGGCGGCAATGACCGCGGGATTTCCTGCCCTGGCTCGATGACATGCACGTTCGCATCGGTCAATTGAGGAGCGTATTGCTCTTGGGGATTGCTGAGCAGATGCAGGCAGTGTTCTTCCCAGTTGTCGTTGACGCGAATCACAATTTTCCGTGGCGCGGAGACATCCTGCGCGATGGAAAAGAACAGCGTATTACCCTCTTGCCGCGCCGGGATTCGATAAGTTGCTGGTGACAGAGTCCAGGTCTTCAACTCCCCTTCTCGAAACGTCGCGCGGACGTCCACTTCTCCATCGAAATCGAACTTTACCAGGGAAGTGTCAACCGGCCCCTCATCGTCCAGCCCTACTGACTTGGCCAGTGGCTCGGACGCTTCCTGACGCCCGATCTTCACAGCGTATACAAACAGCGGAATCCAGGTTGCACTGTTTTTCTCGCGAACATCGACCGACCAGGTGGCATTGGACGGCGTGCCTGCCGGTGCGCCCCAGGTCGTGAGTACGGGACGACAGGCGAGACCAGCCCCAAGCGTCAACATGTGTGTTGCGAGGATCAACAGGAAGCACAGCGTAGACTGCAGCATCCCGGGTGCGCGCCTTGCATACATGAGTGACTCGATCCAAAAAACAGGTGCTTTAGTCCAGAAGTGTCTTTTATTCACGGAGATTCTAGCCCGCATTGCGCACTCGCCCTGCAACAGAATGGCATCCACGTGTAAATATCCGCCGAAGGTGTGGGCATTTGTGCCAAAGTCGATGAAAGGAATTGCGCCAGTTCTCCTATTGGTTCTCCGCGCCCCATCAGAACGCGGACGAATCCCATATGGTCTTCAATGTTTATTTCGAATGTCCGTTCCGCCATGATTGCCTCTCTGTAGGAATTCATTCGTGCATTGTGCCGACGTTTGCCGCTTCCATCAATTCCCCACCACCGCCCGCCGCTTCATCTCAGCCTCCACCGCTTCCACACTCTGCACATTCACCAACGCCGCCACGCTGGCCTGAAGCACCAGCCGCATAAGGTCCGGCTCTTTGACCGCCAATTCGCTGAACGTCTCCAGCATGTCGTCTGGACGCATCAAACGGCGTACGGCGTTCTGCAAGTCGAGGCGGGAAGTGAGACTCTGGACCAATGATGTGTGCCCAGCGCTGCTTCTCCCGTTCACTCTAGCCCAGCTTCCGCCAGTCCAACGCCACCGTTGGTGCTTGCTACTTGCCACGGATATCACACTTAGGCATCGCGGCTTTCAGCCCTTCCAGTCCTGCATCCGTGATCTGTGTGTCTTCAAGGGTGAGTTTTGAATGTTCGTCCGCGAATCTGCCTCCCAATGCTCCTATCGCATCGATGGCCTGATCTTCTGCCGACTTCTCCTCTGGTTCTGCGGCCTGAGCATCGGCGACCAGATGAGCCAACCAGCAGATTGCCAGTGCCTTGTCGGACTCCGGGGCGGACTTGCTCCGCAGAGTCTGTCGGCAAAGCTCGATGGCCTGCGTAATGTGCAGGTCCTTCGTAGCGAATGTGGCTCCCGCTGGCAGCGGTCCCGGCGTTTCAGGCACATTGACATTCTGACCAATGGTCAGGGAAGAGCCTAACTGGTAATGCCAGTTCGGTCGATTGTACTTCGGCTGACTTCGTGCGATGTCCGGCCAGTATCCTGCGTTGCCGATAGTAAAGTGATCCAACGATTCAGTTCTCTCCGCCCTGTCAGGCTCTGCGAAGTCTTCGCTGAATCGCGGATGATGTTTGAGCAGTTCCAAAACTCTGTTCTGTTCCGCAGGTTTCATCAGATCGAATGCCAGATCCGCAATGATGTGATGACCGCATTCAGACCATGCAAGGCAGGGTTGAGCAGTGAGCAGGAACGCAAGAAACAGGCAGAGAACGCGACGAAGTTTCAACACGGTGATTTCCTTGTGAAAGTGATTTGAGGCACTTTGACAGGATGCCGTGCGTTTGCGAAGTTTGTGTTGACGTGGCCGGGATGTATGTGCGAATTCCATCGTAAGTTGAAAGACACATCGCCAATCATGCGCCGTACTGCAGGATCTTCGCATCCAGCCAGGATGAACAGAATGAGAATCACCATCAGTCTTTGCAACGTAGCCATGGGCTGATGATAGGCAGTGCGTCTGATTCACTCCAGCAACACACGAAAGTCTGGTGGTTCTGCAATGTTGTGGTCAAACGA
>CAMAVB010000090.1 GCA_945861465.1 Candidatus Kuenenia stuttgartensis | reverse complement strand
CCACGATCAGCCTCATTGCCGCGAGCTGAAGGACATACACTGCGGGATCTTTATTCATGTGGCCTTGTTTATGGCTCGTCACGGCGGAGCGTGACGGCTACATTGCGGTTTGGGCCGAAACCACAAACACCGGACTCATCCGCTGCCATGAAAAGTCGACGCATCATCGCCGCCGTCTCTGCATTGACAATCGTGATTGCAGCAGCGGCAACCGCATGGATGGTGCGAGGAGAGTCGCGTGCTGACCCAAAACAGCGATTTGAACAGGCAGTCGAGGCCGCGCATTCAGAAGACTGGTCCACTGTCACAACAATCACACGCGAACTCGCGGCTCGCCCGGAGTTCGAGTCTCACACGGCGTTGTTGCTTGGCCTGAGACTGGCTGCGGACGGTGACTTTGAAACGGCGTTGAGGAGTTTCAAACGGGCGACAGACAATCCGGAAACGGAACTGCCCGCTCTGGTCGGCGCCGGGCGTACGCTGTACGTGTTGCAGCGCTACCGTGAAGCGATCGCAGTCCTGCAGAAAGCCGTGTTACTTAATACAGCACATGACGAAGCTCACCGTTTTTTGGCTTCTGCATACTATGACATCGGAGCGATGGACGACGCGCAGAAAGTTCTGGACGCCATCATTCGATTTGCCCCTGATGACTTTCGCGCCTATCGATTCCAGGCCATGATTCTGCATGACTTTGAACTCTATGATGAAGCGCTGATTCAATGGAATGCTGCGATTGATCGCGCGACGCTCGATCCGAAATTCCTTGCCTACTGCCAACTCCGCAAAGGAGAATGCCTGATTCGACTTCGACGGTACGACGAGGCCTGTGTGACGCTCGCTGAGGTCCGCCTTGATTCAACCGGCAGCGCCGCAGATGGTCTTCCGGCGGCGGACTTCGCAGGACAGGTTTTTGCGGCTCGGGCAGAAGCGTGCCTCGCCATTCGGCGTTTTGACGAGTCGTCCAGGTTTGCTGCAGAATCACTGTCGCTGTCTCCCGGAAATGTTGCAGCGACATTGACTGCGGTACGGCTGGCAGAAGAACAACAGCGGAATGAGGAAGCCATTCTGCTGCTGAAGACTGCGATCGAACGACATCCGCGTGAGGCTCAGCTTTTTGCGCGGATGGCTGACATTCTGGCCTCCACCGGTCAGACCGAACAGGCGACTGTCGCGCGATCGCGGTCTGCCGAACTGATGGCACTCCAGACGCGCTTCGCGGATTTGCATCAACAGGCGATCGCACACCCGGATGATGTTACAGTTCGGCTGCTGCTCGCCGAAACGGCCGAGTCGCTGGGCCGGGCAGCGATTGCCGGAATGTGGTATCAGGCGGCTTCAGGGCTTGCGCCACAGGACGCCGCCGTCCAGCAGGCGTTTCAGCAGTTTCAACAACGTCAGAATTCAGGTGTTTCGGGCGGTGCGGCACCATGAAGAGCATTTGGATCTCATTCCGCTACTTCGGCATGCTCCTCGTTCTGTGCGGGTGCCGCGAGGAGTCTTCAAAACCGGGCGTGACGAAAAACTCCGCAGCCATTCAAGGCAGGACAGGCGACGAAGCGGCTCCTGCGGCCATCCCGGCCACCGTTAACCCACCGCCTGCGGCAACCAAAAGTCGAATTCAGTTCGAACTTTTGGACAGCGACGCGGTTCCGGAGATGGTCTATTCAAATGGTCAGGAGGCTGGGGAACGAGCCATCATTGAGTCACTTGGCGGAGGTGTCGGCATCACAGATATCGACGGCGACGGTTGGCTCGACATCGTGCTGCCTCGCGGAGGTTCTTTGAGCGACCACTCACTCACCGGGTTCGGCACCGGACTGCTGCGGAACCACCGCGGACGATTCACGAATGCATCCGAGCAGTCCGGACTTATGGTCCCGTCCCGATTTAATCATGGCGTGGCTGAGACTGACATGGATCATGACGGTTTCCGTGACCTGCTGATCACCGGGTACGGAGGCGTTCAATTGTTCAGGAATCTCGGTGACGGAACATTCGCAGATGTGACGAAGCAGTCAGGCCTGGAGGATCCGTTCTGGAGCAGCAGCGCTGCCTGGGGCGACTTCAACGGAGATCAGTGTCCCGACATCTATATCGCGCACTATGTCAATTGGTCGTTCGAAAACAACCCAGCGTGCTTTGCTGCCGACCAGAAGACAAGGGACGTCTGTCCGCCGCGTCAGTTCGAGGGTCTGGATGACGCGATTTTTCTCAGCGACGGGGCCGGGGGATTTCTCAACCGGACACAGCAATTCGGACTGCCAAAGGGCGGCAAAGGACTCGCAGTGCTCGCGGCGGACATCGATCAGGACAATGACATCGATATCTATGTCTCGAATGACACAGTGCCGAATTTTCTGCTGCTGAATGATGCTGGACACGGTTTTGAGGATGTTTCACAGGCCAGTGGCACCAGCGTCAGTGATCGTGGAATTCCCGATGGCAGTATGAGCATTGATTTGGGCGACTACAACGGTGATGGTTTGGGTGACCTTTGGGTGTCCAATTACGAGCGTGAAACGTTTGCGATGTACCGAAATCAGACGGGTTCTTTTTTTCGGCATGTGAGCGATGTCACCGGTATCAGCGCCGTGGCTGGAAAGTTCGTAGGCTGGGGCGCAGCGTTTTGTGATGTGGATCTGGATGGCGATGAGGACGTGCTGACGGCAAACGGTCATGTGCAGTACTTTCCCGGTCATGCTCCTTATCTGCAGAGGATGCTGCTGTTTGAGAATCAAAGCGGGACTCATTTCATTGACGTTGCGAGAAACAGTCCGGATCTGACGGTGCCGCGCAACGGTCGCGGATTGTCGGTCGGTGATCTCGACCGTGACGGAAGGCCGGATATGGTTGTCAGTCAGCTTAACCTGCCCGTCGTGAGCTTCAGGAATACCTCGCGCTCGGAAGGCAGTTTCCTGAACATTGAAGTGATCGGAACCCGTTCCGCGCGTCATGCCGTCGGTGCCGCAGTGTTCGCCTCAACCGCATTGCGAAAACACTGGCGCCCCATTAAGGGAGGTGGCAGCTACGCTTCCTCATTTGCACCCGAATCACACTTCGGAATTCCAGCCGGTCAGCAGCCCACTGTCGATGTCCGCTGGCCTGACGGAACTCAACAGCATCTCGGAATTGTGGAGCCCGGCCAACGCTATCGTGTAATTGAGTCAGCCACTCCAGAACAAGTTCGAATCGTTGTACTGCCCGAATAGCTAAGTTCACCAAACAACGGAGGAAGAATGTCTGGGCTGGTCACATGTAACCAGCTCAGGCTCCTTGCAAGTCAAATTCCGTTAATGGCCTGAGGCGATAAATCCCGGGCGTTTGAGGGCGAGCCCCCAAGCACTGGCCAAGCAAACGTCCAGTCTGTGCTTTGTCCGCTGCATTTTTCTGCTATTCTCTTTCACCATTTCCACAACTTACGTTGAACCGATACCCTTCGCAATCCGTACTCCTGATCAAAGAAGAGCATCAACATGACCGTCCCGCTGATTAGTCTTGCAGAGCCGTTCTTTTTAAAGGTGCTGGACCTTGTTAATCAACCGGCGTCGAGTCCTGACCAGTTACCGCAGCTTCAGCGGCAACTCACGGCTGATCTGCAGGCGATCGAGCAGAAAGTGATGTCCGGGATTGCCAGCGTCTCAACCGGCGAATGGCAGTCGCTCAAGCGTGCGCTGATCTATTGGGCCGACGAGATTCTGACAACGCATGTTCCGGACTGGCAGAATTTCGTGCTGGAACAGGAATACTACCACGAAAAGAACCGCGCGTGGAAGTTCTACGTGGAGGCTGAACAGTGTCTGCCCACAGGGAGTTCAGAAGCAGCAGAGTTGTTTTACCTTGCCGTAGTCCTTGGATTTAAAGGTGATATCGAAGGAGCGTTCAAACACGCACTGGGCACGGATTTGCCAGGTAAGAAATCCGATGTCGGCGAAGCGAGACGATACTGGGCCGCGCAGGTGCAGCGAAGAATTCGCCATGAATCATCCGGAGATCTTCCGGGTGAGCCACTCGAAGGCAACGTTCAGCCTCTTGCCGGTGGCGGAGTTTTGAAAGCTGCCGTTGCGTCGTTCCTGATCGGGACGCTGGCGTTGATCATTGTCGTCGGATGGTGGGTGCTGCAGTCGGGCGGATCAAAGAAAGGACCGCAGCCTTCAGAATCAGTGGATAGTCCTAAGTGAGAACGTTTCAGGAAAGACCAACGGATTTTATGCACTGCGCCTCCGGCAGTTTTTGCCGTCCGGCCGACATCCGGCGCAATTTGTACGCATTCAATGGACGTCACTGCGAGTCGGCGATGTCAATTTGAATGATCAGACGAGAATTCCTGCGAAATCTGATCGACGAGACGTAACCTGCGCGTGATCCTTGTGATCGTGGCCCACGAAATCAGGCAGAACATGAAACACTCGCAGGAGACAAAAATGATCAATATTGACACCCGCCCCATGCTGCTGATCGCCGGGATCATGTCGATGACCACAATCGGCTGTGTGACCGGCACGAATACGTTTTCAAGTGCGACGGTTCCGGCCACTCGATACTGCAGTATCGACGACACCCCGGCACCGCTGTTTGATTTCCCTGCGACAGCGGAGCGTTCATCTGTGACGAGCAATCCTGACAGGGACGACGCCAGTGGTATTCCAATCAGTTTGGCTCCTTAGAAATGTGCAGTTTTTCAGGAGCTCCGGCTCTGAATCCGGCTCATCAGCATTTCCACAACCTGTGCGATCGTGAAGTCGGATGTGTCCACGACAACAGCGTTTTCAGCTGGCCTCATGGGTGCGTGTTCACGTGTTTCGTCGCGTTCGTCACGCCGACGGAGCTGATCCATCACGACGGGAAGTGGCTGATCGATGCCTTCGTATGACAGCTCGCGCTGTCGTCTACGAGCCCTGGCTTCGAGGTTGGCTGTTACAAAGAACTTGTGTTCGGCATCGGGGAACACCACGGTGCCCTGATCGCGGCCTTCGGTCACCATACTCCCGCACTTCCCGATGTCACGCTGCAGTTCGACCAGGCGTTCACGGACGGCTGGGTTGGATGCGACGATGGACGAGATCGCTGTAACTTCCGGCGAGCGGATTTCCGATGTTATATCCAATCGATTCAGCAACAGGCGATCGTGATCGAACGAAATCGTGACGCCGCACGCGACCTGAGCGACCGCTGAATGGTCGTTTTCATCAGTCGCTGCATTTACCACGGCCAGGGCAATGGCACGATACATTGCCCCGGTGTCGAGGAAACGAATGTGGAGCCGTTCAGCGAGTAGCCGGGCCACGGTGCTTTTCCCGGAACCCGCTGGTCCGTCAATCGTGATGATCATGTTTGTGATTACCCTCAAGGACAAGCAGTACTTCTTTGATTTGATACGCACCAAGTTGTACGACAATTCCCTGGTCCGTAATTTCGGCAGCCGTTCTTTGTGAACGTTCTGAATTCACCACGAACGCTGCTGTTGGTCGACGGGCTGTGCGGATCAGGCAGTTTGCTGACGCTCCTTCGGTTTCGGTCAGCAGCAAGGACAGCTCTTCGCTCAAATCGTCGGTTGCCGGGCGCACGGCTGTATGAACCAATTCCACGTTTCGAGCGGAGAGTCCGAGGACCCAACTGCCTGCCATTGACAACGGCGCGGTCCCGGTCGTTTGCGTCACGATCGCCGGTGTCATTGCATCGACTGCCGTGCGCAACGGGAACGCCTGATCGAAATCGATCGTAAACTGAAATTCCCGGTTCGGCTCCGCTTCGACGATCAGCAGACTGTCAATCATCCGCGGCCCTGATCGGCGATGATAAGGACGACCGTGAGTTGCGATCACGACTCGATGATCCGGATCGCTGACTTCCACGTAGTCCGGCGATTCAAAGCGTTCTGCACGAAAACCTGCGGCATGTCCCATGACGCTGCGTGTCACTGAGGCGGCTTCGTTGTCCCATGCGAAGCGACAGCCAAAGTAGGTCAGCCAGGGATTCCCTTTGACCTGCGTCACCAGTCGATCAAAAATTAAAGTCACATGAATTCTGGGTTGGGCTCGATCGATCGAGGTAATCTGTCGCACGATGGCGAGTGTTGAACCATCGGAAGGCGACCGCAGTTCAGCGGTTGTTTCGATCGAAGCAAACACAGTGCCAGCGTGAAGAATCCGATGATCTGTCAGATGGGTCGTCGAATAGGCTGACTTACGAACTTCATCGCTTCCATCGTCTGGCAGAGTCTGTTCCCGTTCGTATCGAAAACATGTCTGCTGGCTCAGGCGATTCCCGCGTTGCTGATGATATGTCACAGCCGCGATGCCGCCAGTGCGGTCGCTGAGCGTGACCTCGAAGTGCCGATTCCGCAGCGTCAATGACTCGGCGAGCGGTGGTTCACGAGGAATCGGTTCGAGAAGCGACTGTGGCGTCTTACCGGATCCGCATTCGACGAGCCACGCGAATCCGCCGGGAGGCAACCTGACCAGCAGTCGCTCTTTGTTGCCTGTACGTTCCGCAAGCTCAATCAATGTCGAGCCAGCCGGACGTTTCCACGAATCCGGCCATGCCACGTCAACGGTGCGACCAAACGGAATGGTGTTGGTAATGAACAGACCTCGGACGTCAGCGGACTGCTGCGGAATTCGTGAACGGAGAACCGATGACAGTTTGTCAGAAATGGCGGTGAGTTGAGTGTCGATGGCTGCGGAGGCAGAATTCAGCGCCGGGACTTTGGCGGATAACATCGTCGTGGTATCGACATGTTGCATTTCAAGTTCGGCAAGCTCCGATTCAATCTGTGTGAATTGCACGTTGACGACGTCAACTTCTGCTTCGGCCTTGACCAGCCGAGACATTGCGAACAGCGTGCGGAGCGATTCCAGTCGCAGCCGAAATTGATGCAACAGCGCCGGGCCGGATACCGGAGCCTCGGTTTTGAGCACGGACGATTGAATCAGGTACGGCGCGAGGTATTCAGAGTGCTGATAACGTTCTGACGTGCGGCTGCCGTTGCAAAGATGGACCAACGCATCCATGGTGGTAAATTCGCCCAGCACCGGCGCGTAGCTGGCAGCGATGTGGAGATCGTGCAGCCATGGCGTCTGGAGTGCAGGCAAGCGTGCAAGAAACAGTGCAGCGGTATTGTCGTCCTGCATGCTTTCGTTGTACCGATCGGCGAAACGCAGGAATCCGGCCGAACTGTCGATCGCCAGCGGGATTCGTGATGCGGCGGGAATCTGCGAACCATCAGGAGCCTGCCATTCGAACTGACTGCGTTCTTTGTCGGGATAGAGCCCGTCGTCGAGGGCCACATGCAGGGCGGATTCAAAACCGAAGTACGTCAGCAGAGATGGAAAAGATGCGGTCATGCCATAGCGACGACGAGCCCAATGGCGTGGCGGAGAACCGACGATGTCGATGTAAATCCGTCGGCCACGTTCAAGATCGGTCAGCGTCGCCGCCATGGCCCCCAGAGATGGGCGAGTTTCCACGTCGTGGCCGGTGAGCAGAGTCAGCGTGCCATCGACAATCACCTGCTTCAGCCGAGCAGCAAGTGATGCGTCTTTCTGGACCCAGGTCGTCAGATCATGTCCGGTGGCAAACAGGTTGAGTCGCGTCGCGGGTGTGGCCGAGGCGATGAAATCTAAGACTTGGGAAGTCTGTGCGTCGTCGCCCGGGATGCAGAGATCAAGCAGGTAACAGTTCATCGGATAGAACTTCTCCCGCGTGTCGCGCAGATGCTCGAAGCAGCGCAAAAGATGCGTCCTGACCGTGGCTTCGTCGCCGAGGAGAGAGGCGTCTGCCGCCAGGCGAACTTCGCGGCTCAGCAGGAGATTGTCGGCGTCCACGAAATGATGTCGACGACGACTCAGCAATTGCACCTGCAGCAGGACAATGCCAAGTGCCAGAAAATGATCGATCAGAACCGGCGTCGGGGGAGAGTCTCCGTTGAGCTGGGAAGCGTCGGCACCCGTACAAACTGAGCCATCCCGTGTCGCTTCCGCGTCTGCAATGTTCGCGTCATCCGAGTTCGCGTCATCCGATGCACCGGCTTCGTCCGCCAGGGCCGCATCGATCGCGGTCAGCCAATCTTCTCGTTTCGAACAACCTGCCAAAACGATATGTCCCTGTTCCCGGAAGACAGCACGCCATTCGTGTGGCATCCATGATTCTGAGGGAGCAGGCACGAAGACAATTCGTCGACCAGAATAGCCGGTGAGAGATTCTGCCTGACGAAATAACGGAATTCTGCTTGATCGTTGAAGCAATCGCGGATGCCAGGCACATGCGACGGCGTTGAGCAGACTTGCCGCATCCTCCTCCGGCAGGTCAGTTGGCAGATCTTCGATAGAGTATCCCGGAATCAGCACGCTGATTTCAGAAAAAACTTGAGAAACGGACATTGATGGCAGGTTCGTAGTGAAGAAAAATCATGTCAATTCTCCACACCAACGAGATAATCGCCGGTAGGGGAGAGATGCCTCATGCTGCGACCAACGGCGGCGCAGGCATCGGCCAGAGTACGGTGGCACCCGGTTTTTGCAGGGAATGCGGATCTAACCGGACGCTCATCGCGGACTGTTGATCTGATCGGCTAACGAAACTTGATCCGAATGACCAAATCAACACCCCGTTGGCGCATACCGGCTCAGAAAGCAGGGCATCATAAAGACCCGCGTGGAGTATAACGGGCACCGCAGACAATTACACACTCGGCACTCGGATTCAACTTGGGCATCTGACGTCAGCGACACGTGATACCTGACGCGGGTTGCCGTGAGATGTCGCCGGATTCATCAGAATCCGGAGCTGGGCCATAATTCAACCCAAAGTCTCACGACCTCGGCCACGAGAAAATGCCTCACTCAGACCCGCGTGGAGGACCCTCACGCGCGAGGCGGAGAAGCTGGACAATCGCTTCTGGATCATTCAGCTCGCAACACACATCGACTGACATTCGTCACATTCTGGCTGGAACATTCAGAATTTCCGACTTTCACGGAACTCCAGTGTGACGAGACTCGTCATACTTTTTGACGCAAGACCGGAAAATTCGGATTCCCGAGGTCTAAAGCGACCATAAGTCTGGTCGAACTCAATCTTTCCGGCAATTGCGGTGATTTGGTGTTTCAAAATTGGTTGACGGGAAGGCAAAGCTGCTGGTACGTTTGCCAAACAACACATTCCCGTCGAACTCCTGTCACTTAAATCTGCAGAAAAATCGAGGCGTATCATGGCGGCAGCAATCAGCGCGTGGGGCATTGATATTGGTCAGGCTGGCCTGAAAGCGATGAAACTTCGCGTTTCGGACGATGGCGAACGCGTGATTGCGGCTGCGTTTGACTATATCCCTCATCCCAAAATTCTCAGCCAGCCTGATGCGATTCCGGAAGAACTGATTCGCGAGGCGATGAAAACGTTTCTCGATCGGAACAAGTTGGATGGGGATTTGATTGCCATCAGCGTGCCCGGGCAGAGTTCACTGGCAAAGTTCATCAAGCTGCCACCGGTGGAAGCCGGCAAGGTGGCTGAGATCGTTAAATATGAAGCAAAGCAACAGATTCCGTTCGATTTGAAGGATGTGATCTGGGATTACCAGCCGATTGGTGGCGGCGTCGAAGAGAGCGGCTTCATGCTGGAGGCAGAAGTCGGGCTGTTCGCGATGAAGCGAGAGCTGATCTATGACGCTCTGAAGCCATTTGTGAATAACAGCAAAGAAGTGGAGATTGTCCAGATCGCCCCGTTGGCACTCTACAACTATCTGTCGTATGACGTACTGGGTTTCCGCAAGACGGCTGAAACACCAGAACCTAAAGCCGCTGACGAATACTACGTCATTCTGGACATGGGGGCAGATAACACGACGCTGCTGGTATCGAACGGGCGCAGTATCTGGATTCGTAATGTCCCGATCGGCGGCAACCATTTCACTCGAGCTTTGACTCGGGAAATGAAGCTTACGTTTGCCAAGGCGGAACATTTGAAGTGTAACGCGACCAAGGCACCAGATCCAAAAGCAGTATTCCAGGCAATGAGGCCGGTGTTTAATGATTACGTGTCGGAGATTCAGCGGTCGATCGGTTATTTTGGAAGTGTCAATCGATCGGCGAAGATTCGTAAGATCATTGGAGTTGGCAACGGGTTTCGCTTGGCAGGTTTGCAGAAATTCCTGCAGCAGAATCTGCAGTATGAAGTGGAACGACTGGAAAGTCTGGAAGGCGTCACGGGCGATTCGGTACTGACCGATCCACTCTTTATCGACAACATGATGACATTTGCTGTGCCTTACGGATTGGCTCTGCAAGCGATTGGCAAGACACGAATTCGGACTACGCTGCTGCCGCCTGAGATCGCGATGGATCGCAAGATCCGCAGCAAAAAACCGTGGGCAGTTGCGGCTGCGGCGGGGTTGCTTCTGGCAATGAGTCTGGGCACGATGGGAAGCGCATCTGTGTTGGGGTCGTATGGCGAAAGCAAATGGGGCGAACAGCAGAAATTTGTGGCTGGTATCCAATCCGAGATTGGCAATGAAAAATCGGCATTCAGTGCGACGGAAGGCGAGCACAAGAAGATTCTTGAGAAAATTGATCGCCTCGTTGCCCCCCTGGAAAAGCGCGCAATCTGGATGGAGTTGTTTAAAGCGGTCAATGAATGTATGCCACGTGACGAAGGCGAACAGTTGGATGTTTCTGACATCACGCTGCAGAACAAGGTGCGCATTCATTCCTTCACCACGATGAGGGTTGCTGATGTGTCAGAGTGGCACAAGAAATTCGCGGATGCCAAACCAGAATCCCGCCTGGGCGACTTTGAGGCTCGTGACCGCACCGCACCGGAAAAGAAGGAAGGCTATATTGTCACGCTGAAAGGATTCCATCTGCACAACAATGAGAAGGCCGAATTCGCGATGCGAGGCCGACTCTATCTGGACAACACGCTGGTGGAAAAACTTCGACAGTGGGAATTGAATTCCGGTGGTGTGACCGTGCCGGTAGGCAAGATCGGAATCTCCCACCCGATTCTCGCGTTTTCGATAACCTCAAAAACCCCATATGATCCAAATCAACGTGCCGGAGCGTTGTTGACGGGAGGAGCGGGTGGTGCCGGCGGAGACATGGGCGGCGGCATGGCCGGTATGGGTGATTATATGGGTGGCGGAGACATGGAGGGAATGAGTGGCGGAATGCCCGGCGGTGGACAAGGTATGATGCCAGGGCCGGGTGGCAAATCTCCTGGGATGAGCGGCGGCGGTGCGGGCGGATATCCAGGAATGCCAGGCGGCGGAGCGGGCGGATATCCTGGGATGGATGGCGGCGAAGGGGGCGGATACTCCGGGATGCCCAGCGGCGGAGCGGGCGGTTTCCCCGGGATGGCTGGCGGCCGCGGCGGCGCTGGCACGAACCAGATTGCATTGAGCGGCCCGCTACTGAAAGAACAGCAAAAGGAAAAGATCCAGTATATTGATCGCACGGATTTCGTGGTTCAATTTGTATGGATTCCGACATTGGAAAAGGGTCGCAAGGAAGTTGATCCACGCCCGCCGGTTGCGGAAACTGCTGAAACAGCCAACAAAAAATAATGAAGTGTCGCGGTTTGAGTTGAATTCGTCTTATCTGTCAGTTCGTCGGGAGTTTTGAGTCATGGAAAAACTTCAACCGTTTTTGAAGCAACGATACTGGATCTGTTTTGGACTGGCGCTGATCTTCATCCTCGTCGGATGGTGGTCCGCCAGCGGTGATCTGGCCGCGAAGACAGAAGTCCGCAAGAAGTCTGTTGATGACTCATTCAGTAGTGCAGACAAGGGTAAGACAGACCCAAATAAAGACTGGGTGGCAGGTGGCAAAAAAGAGAATGATTTGGATTCCGGATCGTACAAGACTGCGTCACTTCAACTGTGGAAGCGCCAACAGGCTGCGAGGGAATGGCCCGAACAGATTCGCAGCGAAATGCAGAAAATTGCTTACTTTGCCGACGTGAACTCGAAGGAAACTCGCGAACGGTGGGTGTCAATTTACGAAAAACAAATTGAAGATCTTCTGAAAATTGTACAGCCTTTTCAGCCTGATACAGGTGAGGGGCTTGTGGTTGTTGACGCCAACCGGATCACTAAACAACCGTTCAATAAATGGCAAATCGATTATCCTTCTTCCAACGAAATCTGGTCGAATCAGGAAGACATCTGGTTGCTCAAGGCACTCTTGACCTCAATTTCGAAGACCAACGAATCTGCCACACGAATCACAGAATCCCAGGTACCTGAAATCAAGCAACTGACGTTGCGCGGAGGCGACCGTAAGACAAAGCCAGGGACCACGAGTGGAGGAGGAATGGGTGGAATGGGCGGCGGCGGAAAAATGGGAAGTGGCGGGATGGGTGGCGCTGAGATGGGTAGCCTCGGAATGGGTGGTGACGGAGGAATGGGGGGAATGTCTGGCGCAGGGGGTGGAGGTGCAGCGTCGCATTCACATCCAGGAACTGCCTTTGAAGGTAGCAGCGGCGGCGACCTGTTGACTGAAGAATTTGGTGCAGTGGCGGGTGCTGGTGGAGGGATGGGAGGATTCGGAAGCTTAGGAGGGAGCGAAGGTGCCATGATGAGCGGAATGGGTTCGCCGAAATCAGGGTCTGGAGCCGGTCCTGCTGCCTCAACCAAAGAAGTTCGCTACGTCGATGATGCGGAAAAAGACCAAGGGTATAAGACGCGTGCGTTTCTGTTGGACGTTCTGATCCGCGATGATCGCTTGCCGGATTTACTGGCAAAACTTACCAATTCCGATTTTCCTGTTGAAATCGTACGTGTCGAAATCAAGTCGCGATCGGTCGGTGGCGGGGGAGGGATGTCTGGCGGTTATGGTGGCGGGGAAGGCATGTCTGGCGGCTATGGTGGCGGGGAAGGCATGTCTGGCGGCTATGGTGGCGGGGAAGGTATGTCTGGCGGCTATGGCAGCGGATCCATGTCCGGAGGTGGAGTGGGAATGCTGAGTGGTGAGTCTCTTGGTGGCATGGCTGGTGGCTCTGGAAAAGGCGGTGGGATGTCTCCAGGCATCGGAGGTGGTGGTGGAATCGGAGGTAGCTTCTCCGGACTTGGTGGAATGCAAGGTGAAGGTGGCTACTCTGGTGAAGGTAGTGGCACCGGCATGATGGGTGTCGGGGCGGCAAGCGGTACTGATGCGCTGAATGCCGCAATGGCAGACCCACTGTTGATTGATGTTCGTATCGGCGGACTGCTGACTCTTTATATGACACCAGAAGAAATCCTGACGCAGGCGAAGACAGAAGAGGCAGCTGCCAAGGAAGCTGAAAAATCAGCGCCAGCAACTGCTGTCCCCGGTGCAACTGAGACTCCAGCAGCTGCTGTACCCGGTGCATCTGAGACTCCAGCAGCTACTGTACCCGGTGCATCTGAGACTCCAGCAACTGCTGTACCCGGTGCATCTGGGACTCCAGCAACAGCTGTACCCGGTGCGTCCGTTCCGGATGCATCTGCGGTCGGACCAACAGCGGTCGGAGGCGTTCCGGGACAGTCGCTTTCCTCACAGGGGGCCGATCCAAAGCCCGCCGGAGATGGAACGCCTGCAGTCTCCGAGGGTGAGAATGTTCCTCCTGATGCAAGTCCACCTGGCACACCAATACCCTGAGAGTTCTGTGAAACAATCCTGTTCGTGATCAACCTGTAATTTCTACTGCATATCGAACGCAGTGAGTAAGACAATCTGAGGACCTTTGTCATGGCGAAACTTAAAGGCATTGATTTCAAAGTGTTGCTGCTGAACCACGGAGAAAAGATCGGCGCGGCCCTGATTGTCCTGCTGGGATTGACCGGACTCGCAACCGCGAGTTGGTCTCCATCTTCACAACAACCGGACGAACTGAAGGCGGTGGCTGAAAAGACACGATCCGCGTGGCTCTCGAATTCCTTTACCGAAGAGAAGCGAGCGGCTTTCGACGATACGCCGGATGTACTTGCACTCGCCGAGCGGATGCAGTCTGAAACCGAAGACCTCGAACGGTTTTCGACGGGAGAACCCTGGAATGCACCGATTCATCGCAAGCGTGAACGGCGTGGGGCGGTCATTGTGCTGGCACCGACCGATCCGGAAGCGAATGCTATCGCGATCGTGATGGCAGAGAAACCTGATATTGAAGACGAAGAGGCCGAAGAAGCCGATCCTGCAAAGAAGGACAAGAAAGCAGAGCCGAAAGTTGGTGAAGACGTTGAGAAACTCTTTGGTGTTGCAGGCGGTGGACTGGCCGGGCAGGGTGGCGGCCTTGAAGGTGCAGCCGGCCTTGGCGGGTTGGGGGCGGCCGGAGGATATCCGGGTAGTCCAGGTGGTGCAGCCGGCCTTGGCGGGAAGGGTTCTGGGGGCGGATTTACTGGTGCTCCCGGCGATGCAGGCGGAATGACGGGTGACATGGGCGGAGAAATGTCAAGCGGCGGCGCGGGCATGATGGGGATGGGTGATATGATGGGGTCTGGTGGTTATGGAGAAAGTGGCTACGGAGAAAGTGGTTATGGAGGGTTCGGCGGGATGATGTCGGCCTCAGCGGAACGCAAAGTGCGTTACCATAGTGGCGTTTCTGTCCGCATGATTTTCCCGCTTCTGGAGCAGATCCGCTCGGTCTCTGAATCCCTGCATCTGCCTGAGAACGACCCGCAGGTGGCTCGTTCGATCGACTTTGTGGGCTTCCAGATTGAACGTAAGAAACAAGTTCCAGGAACTGAGCCTTGGTCAGGTGAATGGGAAAGTATTTCGACTGACGAAATCGGTGAAATCCTTGAAAAGTCACTTGCCTTCGATCTTGATGTCGTGAATCCAAGCGTGACTCGCAGCGAATTGACGATGCCATTGCCGCGACGGGCCGCTGGAAAGTGGACAACTGCGGATGCGTCCCATAGGAAGCTGGACGATTTCAAACTGGATGAAGAAGAGCAACAATTGGTCGATCGGTATAACGCGAAGATGATGGAAGAAGCGGAAAAGCTCAAAAAAGCGCTGCCGGATCAGGCCAAAAAGGGCGGCTTTACGCGTTACATGCTGAACAGTGCAGACTTGAACAACGCTCTGAGCGATACGACAAATCTGACAGATAAACTGTTTGACGAAATGAAAGACGGCAAAGATCCGGCACAGAAAGAACAGAAATCAAAGTACGACAACAAAGACGAATTGAAGAAGCTTATCAATCGGGCCATGTCGACAGGCCGAGTTCTCCTGGTGCGGTTTATGGACTTCACCTGTGACCGTGGCAACACCTACATTTATCGTGTCCGCCTGGAAATGAAAAACCCAAACTTTAAATACCCCGTGGACGAACTCGAACAGCCGGAACTGAATACACAGGCCACACTTTTCTCTGACTGGAGTGAGCCAACGCCACCCGCGTTTGTACCTCAATCGTATCGATACTACACGCAGCGTGCTGACAATCCGCAGTCGGTGAAAGTTGGCATGTATTATGAAAACGAAGAAGCAGGAACACCTGCCATGGCGAATCTCGAAGTGCGTGTCGGCTCCCGCATCGGCGGCAAGTCGGACGTTGAAGTTGTGGATCTCTCCACGTCTGTTCTGGAGACTCAGAGTGTCGAATTCAAGTCGCCTGATTTGCTCGCAGCAATTTCACCCTCGATTCGACTCAACAGCGGCGAAAGCCCTGAACTGAAGTCCCATATTGACGCGATGCGAGGCTTTAAGCCTCTCTCTGATCGAATTACGGTGGTGGATAGTAATGGTGCGATCGTGACTCGTTACGTAGGTGACTCAGTCCACAATGGGGACAGTCCACGCAACCAGCAACTTGACGCTAAGTTCTGTCAGGACATCCTGACGCTTTATGCACACCTGAAAAAGGACGCTAGCGCTGCCGCGCCAGGACTTTATGGTGACGGTGGAGAATCCGGCGGCATGACAGGTTCCGGGATGATGGGCGGGATGATGGGTGGCGGAGGTTACGGTGGTGGGATGAGTGGAGGCAACGCATTGAGTGGCGGAGGAGGTGGTTCTTCCGGCAAACGCGGCGGTGGCGGCGGCGGCAATCGTCCTGGAGGAGCTGGGGGTAAAGGTAAATGAGGCAGGATGCACTGTGACTCGTACCTGCACAATCGTTATAGCTTGTCAAGAGTTATCCGGCGACTTTCTAAAATCATCGCTTGATTCACAAAAAGACCGAACAACCAGTTGCCAAGTCACGATGAAACACGTCCAATAGGTGATCATGGCGATGGGGCAGTCAGCAGATCGTAGTCAATTGAGCCGTCAGAGGCGTTTTACTGCGATTTATTCTGATTCGATTGCTGTGGCTTCCGTGGGGACGGGAGTATTCGGGTCCGCGTAGTATGGTTGCTGCGCGTTTTGTTTGGTCGGCTGTCACTATCACCAGGCAATGAGTCGTCCTGTTGAAGTCATAGTGGCTTTCGTTCGAACGTCATTAAGCGATGGACACACAATTATTTCCTTTAGCTCCGGTCGCGGATCTTCCGTGGCTGGCATACGCTTCACTGCTTGTCGTCGCAGTGTATTTTCGTTTCTCTCGCGCGCTGACGATCAGGAATCTCGATCTGGTCCTTGTCCTGCTGATTGCTGCAGCCGTCGTCATTTTCAGCCATTATCGTGATGTACCGTATCCCGACGCGAAAGACGAATCTCCGCCCGCTGCCGTGAAAGGAGCGGACCCGCCGTCTTCTGCGATTTCGTCGCAGAATCTGAACGGTGAGACTGTTCCGAACCCTGTGGTCGCAGAATCTCCCACACGTGTGATCGCAGAATCGACAGTGGAGTCCGACACAAACGCGAATGCGTCAACGGCAGGTATTCCAGGAGAGTCGCGGTCCACGGAGGTTAGTACTTCGGAATCTCCAGTCATCGAATCACTTGCAGCAGTGTTGCCAAAGTCCGACCATGATTCGATGGTTGGCGAGGATCATCCGTTCTATACATGGAGTAAATTGGCCCTCGTGGCGCTCGCAGTGTTGTTGGTCGTACGATTACTCTTTGATGAGTCGTTGACCCGCCGTCCCCGATTGGATCAGAATCTGAATCCGGCAGGACTCACGTTTCTGTGCATTCCAGCGTTTGCAATTCTGGCGTATGGTGTGTTTATGAAGCCTGCCCCGGTGACAAACGTCAAAGCGATTGAACATGGTCGAGCGTTATTGCAACGGCGTGAAGTAGAAGTCAACCGAACCGACGTGCTCAGTGGCGTACCGGCACCGACGGAAACACTGATCGCGGCGGGAGGGGCGGCGATGGCCCAGTTGTCGGGAACGTTGCCAAATTCTGTATCTGTGAACACCGGTAAAACCCGTGACACGGAGCTGCTCGTTGCCAGAATTCTGGTAGTCGTCGCGCATTTGGTGGTCATCCTTGGATTGCTTTATATTGGGCGCCAGCACTTCGCGAGTTTGCAGTTGGGTGTCGCGATGAGCTGCCTGTATCTGCTGTTGCCGTGTACTGCTGCGACTGTGCATAAGCTCAGCCATGTCCTGCCGGCGGCCTGCCTTATCTGGGCGATCGCCAGTTACAGGAAGCCGACGGTCGCGGGAGTGTTGCTGGGATTGGCGTGCGGTACATTGTTTTTTGCGGTATTCCTGCTGCCGTTGTGGGCTGTATTTTACGGGCGGAGAGGTGCCATTCGATTTGCAGTGTCCGTGCTGGGGGTGGTCGTTGTGCTGGCTGCCTGTCTGATGATGATTTCCGGCGACGCCGATTCGTTCTTCAATCGTGTTGTGACGAGTACAAACTGGACGGTGTATCGACTGCTCGACGACACATTGACGGTTTCCGAGACGTCCGTCAGCCAGCTGTTTATCCGCATCCCGATGGCGGCAGTTTTCTTTGTAATGCTCACTGCCATGACTGTATTGCCCCGGCCGCGAAATCTGGAAAACCTTTTGGCCAATTCAACCGCCTTGGTTGTGGCCGCCCAGATGTGGTATCCGGAGGATATTGGCACCTACGTTCAATGGTATATGCCGCTGTTTCTGCTTGTCGTTTTTCGACCGCGTCTGGATCGATTTATACCGCCGGACATCGTCGATCGCCAAGTGACGGCAGTTCCCAGCGGTGTGCCTGCCAGTTCTGCGTCCGCAGTGGCAATGTCGCGTCTGAGCCTGCATCGCAGGTGAATCGTTCCGCTCCAGCAGGATTTTCCCGTTCCAGCGATTCGTCTGGTCTTGTGGTGCCTGGAGCGGAGGAGAACCATAGAATCCTGGGGTTTGGTCTACGTGAAAAGAGTTCGAGTTATGGAATCTCAATGATTGACATCAATAAAGTCCTCGCTTCCGGAGCAATTCCTCCGGAAGCTCGCGTGGTGGATCAGCCGCGGATCGAAGCAGCGGTTCGGGAAATTCTGCTGTCGGTCGGGGAGAATCCCGACCGCGATGGCCTGAAAGAAACGCCCGCCCGCGTAGCGCGCATGTACGCGGAAATTTTCGGCGGATTGCACGTCGAGCCCGGTCGTCATCTGCAAAAGGTCTTCGAAGAGCAGTATGACGAAATGGTGCTGGTGCGGGACATTTCATTCAACAGCATGTGTGAACATCACCTGCTGCCCTTCATGGGGAAAGCGCATGTGGGCTACATTCCGCGTGGCAAAGTCACGGGGCTTAGTAAGCTGGCACGTGTCGTCGATGAGATTGCGCGCCGCCCGCAGGTGCAGGAACGCATGACTCATATGATTGCCGATCTGATTGAAAATGAACTCACAGCGCACGGTGTGATTGTGGTCATCGAAGCCGAACATACCTGCATGACAATTCGCGGCGTCAAGAAGCCGGGAGCGTTGACAGTCACCAGCGCTGTCCGTGGGATGTTCCGTAACAACCTCGCCAGCCGCGCAGAAGCGATGGCCCTCATCAACGGCAAGTGATGAGTGATCATGATTGAATCATTTGTACTGAAACTGGTCACGGGAATTGCGCTGATGTGGCTGCTGATGCCACGCAAGGATGTGACGGATGGCTTCTTCCGCATTCAAATGCTGGTCGCACTGGGGCTGAGCGTGCTGCTGGTGCTCGTCGTGCAACCGAGCAATCCTGCGCAGGAGACGAATTCGGCTGCCAGTTTTATGACATCCGGCTTGCGCACTCAGGCGGGAAGCCGGCTGATTTACTTCGCGCAGCTCACCGCCGCCGTCGTTGCGTTTGCCGGGCATATCGTCTGGAAGCTGGGACGGCGACTGCCGGGTGCCATTGCAATCTATGCGATTGCCATCCTGTGCCTCCTCTCCCTCGCCACCGCATCGCTGGCGGGCGGAGTGAATTTCGACTCGCTGAATTTGCTGCTGTCAGACCTCGCATCAGCGGCCGTTTTGGGTGCGACTCTGACAGGTATGCTGCTCGGACATTGGTATCTCACGACTCCGACGATGTCGATTGGTCCGTTGTCGTGGTTTGCAAGGGCACTTGCAGTTGCGGCGATCCTGCGGTTGTTGATGACGTCTTTTTCTCTTTTTCGATTCGGGTTCGCCTCACATGACCTCCTCCATCTTTTGTGCCTGACCGTACGAATTGTCGGCGGAATTCTGGTGCCATTCGCGACTGCTGTCGTTGTCGCCAGGATCCTGAAGTACCGCAACACACAGTCAGCCACGGGAGTACTCTTCGCCGCACTCATTCTCGTTTTCATGGGCGAAATGATGGCCGCTTGGCTGGAACATGATCTGCGGATACCGTACTGAGATTTTCTGCATCTTCAAAGGCCATTCCGATCGCCACCCACATTATTTTTCAATGCCCGGTCTGTCAAAAGCGACGACTGGCTGCTCCGGAACCAGTTGATGCTGCTGTGCGCTGCGGCCAGTGCGCATGGAATCGCGACGAAGGCCGTGATGATTTTGCTGACGGAGATCTTTGCCGTTGTCGCGTCTGTGGCTGCCAGGATCTGTGGCGTCAGAAGGATTTTCCGCCCGCGCTCGGCCTGGCGCTTGTGGCGACTGCTGCCATGCTCAGTTGCGTGGCATGGTTTTTTTATCAACCGGCGATTGCCATTGGGATTCTGATGTTCGCTGGTTTGATTGACATGGTACTCTATACGATGATGGGCGACATGCTGGTTTGTTATCGTTGCGGGGCACGACACCGAAGAACGACCATCAACGACGAGCATCCTCGCTTCGATCTCGAAACCGCCGAGCGCTATCGCCAACAGGATCTGCGGCAGCGCGAAGCGACACCTTGAAACTGAGAACGGACATTCATGGACGAACAGCGTCGAAGACTTGTTGAGGACCTCAACGACGCGATCGAGGGGGAACTCCGGGTCGATCGCGCGGCTATCGCTGCGTACTCAACCGACGCAAGTCTGTTTGAAATTGCACCGCTGGCAGTCGCCTTTCCTCGTCGGACCCGGGACGTGGAGATTCTGGCGGCGTATTCCGCCGACAACGATATCCCTCTGATCGCCCGAGGGGCGGGCTCGGGACTTGCCGGAGGCGCGATCGGCAGAGGGATCGTGCTCGATTTTTCTCTCCACATGAATCAGATTGTTTCAATTTCCGACGACCGAGTTCGCGTCCAGCCCGGCGTCATGCTGGCAAGTCTCAATGTGCAGTTACGCGAACGGGGTCGATACTTCGCTCCTGATCCATCGAATGGCCGCGTCACAACGGTGGGCGGAATGCTTGGTGTGGATGGCGCGGGATCTCATGCTGTGCGAGTTGGTTCAGCGCGAGATCATGTGGAGACGATTGAATGCGTGCTTTCCGGCGGGCAGCGACTGGAACTGGGCCGCGAGCGTCTGGCGGGGCAGGAAACTTTATCGGATGCCGGGTCCCTGAATCGTGACAGTGCGGTCATCCTTTCAGAATCTCCCCAGTCCGATTCGCTCCGACTGTCGACGATGACAGCGGCCACGCGACGTGCTTTGCTTCTGCAGCAACTGGAACAGATCCTGCGCGTCAACGATCCGCTGATCCGTGAGCTTCAGCCACCGTTGCTCCGGAACAGTTGCGGCTATCGCCTGCGCGGCATCCTGCAGGACTCTCAAATCGACTTTGGGCGGATGCTCGTTGGTTCCGAGGGTACGCTGGGGCTTTTTACCGAAGCGACGTTGTTTACGACGCCGCTCCCAAGGAATCGATCTGCTGCCATCCTCATGTTTAGTTCGCTTGAAGGTGCAATTCAGGCGATGCAGTTGATTCTGCCGCTTGAACCAAGCGCGTGCGACTTGCTGGATCGCAGACTTCTGAGTCTGGGACGCGGGGCTGACCAGCGATTTCGCGACATTATTCTGCCCGATGCCGAAGCCGGCCTCATCATTGAGTTTTCCGGCTTCAGCGAACGTGAAGTCCTGCAACGGCTGGACGATATGGAACTCCTGTTGAACGATCGGCGGATCGACTTTCAAATGACGCGGCGCGCATCAAACTACGACGAAGTCGAAATGTTGTGGACGCTGCCGGGAAATGTCGTTTCGCTGCTCGCCAGCCTCAAGGGCAATTCCAGACCTTTGCCGTTTGTCGAGGATGTGGCCGTGCCGCCGGAGCGACTTGCAGAATTTCTACCCGTCGCACAACGTGTTTTTCAACGTCACGAAGTCACGGCGACTCTGTATGCCCACGCCGCTTCCGGCCAGCTCCACTTTCGACCGATCATGCCGATTCCCAACCGCGGCGACGTCACCGCGATCGAAGCCATCGCGCGCGATCTGTATCGCAAGGTTCGTGACTTCGGAGGAACAATCTCGGGCGAACATGGAGACGGCCTGTCCCGCACTGCCTTCATTCGTACGCAATACGGTGCGCTGTATCGCGTCTTTCAGCAGATCAAGGAGGTGTTCGATCCGCAGAACCTGATGAATCCGGACAAAATCATCAGCAATGACCCCTCGTTGACTGTCAGACATTTGCGGCGCATCCGACCACTGGGCGATGACGTATCTGCGGTACACGCAGAGCCACTGTTGCCCGTCATGCAGCTTGAGTGGACTGCTGAAGAAGCAGCCGATGCTGCCGTCCGATGCAATGGCTGCGGCACCTGCCGCATTCAGATCAGCCCGCAGCGCATGTGTCCGTTTGTGGAAGGAAATGGCGACGAAGAAGTTTCGCCGCGTGCAAAGGCCAATATTGTTCGCAACGGATTGAGTACAAACACGTTACAGGAAATACTCGCGCATGATGGAGCATCCCGTGTGCTTGACAGCTGTTTTAACTGCAAGCAATGCCAGCTGGAATGCCCGTCTGAAGTCAACATCCCGCATTTGCTGATTGAATCCCGCGCTCAGCATGTGCAGGCACACGGCCTCAGCAAGACCGCCTGGTTATTGTCTCGCGTCCACACTTACGCGAGGATGGCGTCTCGAGTGTCGTTTGTCACAAATCGCCTGCTCAACAATTCAATATTTCGCAGAATCCTGCAACGAGTCCTCGGAATCTCGGCTCAGCGACGCCTTCCTCGATTTACGCAAACGCCGTTTCTGGAATCGCAGCGTGTGCTGAGAAACCAGAATTCCGGCTCGCCGGGCAGTCACAAACCGACAGTTGTCTATTTTGTGGATTACTTTGCCAATCATCACGATCCGGAGCTCGGCGAAGCGTTTGTCCGAGTCCTTGAACATAACGGCTATCGTGTGTTCATCCCGCAGCGTCAGACAATATCCGCGATGGCGATGTTCAGCAACGGAGACCTCGCCGCAGCTCGAACTATCGCCGAACAGAATATCCGGGAATTGATCGAACCGGCTCGAGAAGGCTACGCCATCGTCTGCACCGAACCGACTGCCGCACTGTGCCTGACTCAGGAATATCCGATGCTTGTGCGAAACGAGGATGCCAGAATTGTTGCACAGCAGACCACGGATGCCGGGTCGTTTCTGGCAGATCTGCATCGGCGTGCCATGCTCAAGCGAGACTTTTCGCCACTGCCCATGCGGATCGCATGGCACACACCATGCCATGTGAAAGCGCTGCAAAGGGGCACGCCAATGCTGGAACTGCTGGCGCTGATTCCGGAGCTGAAAGTGTTAGCGATCGAAAAAGGCTGTACCGGAATGGCTGGCACGTTTGGAATCGCCGCTGCGAATTTTAAGAAGTCCATTGAAATTGGTGCCGAACTCATTCGTGAGATGCAGACCATTGATGCCCAGGCCGGCGTGACAGACTGCAGCGCCTGCCGAATGCAGATGGAACAGGCTGCCACCATACCGACAATTCACCCCATCAAGCTGTTGGCTCTGTCGTATGGCCTGATGCCTCGACTCTCCGAACGACTTAAGTCACGACCAGGCGGACTCGTGATGTCGTGAATCTCGGGCGGATCGTGTGTGAAGAACCCGTTATTCCAACCTCAATCTCGATCAGGTCAACAAGGGCCAGTACAACGATATCACGACTGGCTTCAATTGGTATGAGAGCGATCGAACCCGGGTGATGTTCGACTGGATCCACTCCGTGACTGGTGAAGAAGACGGTCACAAAGACGGTGCCATCATTCCAGTGGGTAGTCGAAGATCTGTGCGAAAAATGCACTGCAAGCTGCGATCGTGTTTCACTCCCGGAAGGAACTGCTGAACCACGACGCCCGTTTATCGCAGGTCTCACTTATCTGGCTGTTTCAGAATCGGATTCCGACGACACTGTTTTGGAAAAATAACTTGCCGTCTTCAGCGACGGTAACCGTCGGTGTTGACAAGCGTCTCGCTCAGGTGTTTACGACGATCAAAGCCGGGACCGGGATGTTGCCGAAGAATGAAAAGGGCACATTCGCCGACGTGACCGACGGCCTTTCCAATACAATCGCGATTGTAGAGTCTGGCGGCCGACCATTTGTCTATCGTCGCGGACCGCTGCTCGTCGACAACGATCAGACAAAGCACCGTATCAATGGTGGAGGCTGGGCGCGGCCTGCGTCGGATCTGCTGTTTGCTGGTTCGAACAAGGCCGGCACGGTTATCCCACCGACCAATACATCGGATGTCGCGTCGATCAATGCCACAAATGGTGACGATGCTGACGTTTGGCGCGTCTGCCGTTGCGGCGTTGATGGACGTCATTTTCGGCGTGCTGCTGGCATGGGTTCTGGTACGATACAAGTTTCCCGACCGACGTTTGATGGATGCTGTCATCGACCTTCCGTTTGCTCTGCCCACCGCAGTCGCCGGGCTTATTTACTCCAGTCTTTACGTTAAGAACGGATGGCTTGGGCAGTTCCTGGTTCCGTTGGGGATTTGAAGGTGCGTACACGCGAACTGCGGTCGTCCTGGTGCTGGTGTTTCTGGGGCTTCCGTTTGTGGTGCGAACCGTTCAGCCATTGCTCAGCAGCCTGGAAGCGGAGATGGAAGAAGCCGCCGCCTCTCTTGGAGCCACGCGCTGGCAGTCGTTTTTGCGAGTCATTCTTCCCTCACTCTATCCGGCACTTTCAACGGGATTCGCACTGGCCTTTGCCCGAGGTTTGGGTGAATACGGATCAGTGGTCTTCGTTTCAGGCAATATGCCATTCAGAACCGAAATCGCCCCCGTGCTGATCGTGCAAAAGCTCGAAGAATTTGCCTACGCCGAAGCAACAGCGATTGCCACCGTGCTGCTTGCAGGATCGATGCTGACCTTAGGACTCATTTCTGGCCGGGCGGAGTATGGGAGCACTCTTAGGCGAGCCAACGGCGCACGCTGCGTCGAATGAGAAGTCCGAGACCAGTCACCGCGCCGACTGTCAGTACGATTGGGACTGCGTGAGAAGGGTTGACAGCGTAATGCGTCGCTCCGTGCTGGTGAGATGGATCGCCGTGGCCTTCGTGGGCGAATGCCGCTGACGCCAGAATGAGTGATGCAACAGAGATTGAGACTGATCGAAGCATGATTAGGATCACTGTTAAGGTTATGAATGAGTTTTTGCGAATCCAGCTACCTGTTTTGTCAGGTTTTTGAATAAAACGGCTACGCCAGTTTCTGCTTCCATTCGGCGACTCGAGCGTTCACCGACGTTGGCCCTCCACCGCCAAAACTCTGCAGCGCGAGCAGCGCGTTGCGGGTTCCCAGGACTTTTCGCACGTCGTCTTCAATCAGGTTGCAGGCTTCTTTGAGCTCGTCCAACGGCAGGTCACTCAAACGACATTTGCGAGCTTCGCAATGAGACACCAGTCTGCCAACGGTTTCGTGACCAGTTCGCATCGGCACACCCTTCCTGATCATATATTCCATCAGCGCGGTGGCGTCAAGAAATCCGTCTTCGATGTGTTCTTCGATTCTGTCGAGCCGCAGTTCAGCCCCGGTGATGATGGATGGTGCAAGTTCCAGGGACGCATGCAACGCATCGTATGCTGTGAACATGGCCAGCTTGTCTTCCTGCAGGTCGCGGTTGTACCCCATGGGCAGGCCCTTGATCAGAATCAATAGCTGTGGAACCGCTCCCATCACCCGCGCGGTGCGACCGCGGATCAGTTCCAGTACATCCGGATTGCGTTTCTGGGGCATAATCGATGAACCAGTCGTGTACGCATCCGGAAGTCGGATGAAACTGAATTCCGTGGTAAACCAGATGATCCATTCTTCCGCCCACGTACTCAGGTGCGCCGCGACCAAAGACAGGCAGAACACGAATTCCACCAGAAAGTCACGATCGCAGCTTGCGTCCAGACTGTTTGCAGCCACGGAATCGAAGCCCAGCAGTTTCGCCGTGAGATCTCGTTCGATCGGCAGCGTGGTGCCGGCCAGGGCGGCCGCTCCGAGCGGACTGATGTTGACACGCTTGCGACAATCCGCCAGTCTTTCACGATCGCGTTGAAATTTTTCAACGTAGGCCAGCCAGTAATGTGCTGCCAGCACAGGTTGCGCTCTCTGCAGGTGCGTGTAACCTGGCAACACGACATCGGCATCCTGATCGCATCGTACGAGGAACGCTTTCTGGATCGCAGCGAGTAATTTGTCCAGTTCGTCAATCGCATCGCGGGTGTAGAGTCTCAGGTCAGTCGCAACCTGATCGTTGCGACTGCGTCCCGTGTGCAGCTTACGTCCGACGTCCCCGATGCGCGTGATCAAAGCGTTTTCGACGTGCATGTGAATATCTTCCAGATCCGTCCGGAAAACAAACTGCCCGGCAGCAAGTTCTTCACCGATCTGATCCAGATGAGCACAAATGTGATCGCGATCATCTGCGGTGATCAAGCCAGCGTGCGCCAGCATAGTGGCGTGCGCCATCGAGCCGCGAATATCCACAGCATACAGTCGCTTGTCGAAGCTGATGGATTCAGTGAACGCTTCGACTCGCGGATCAGTGGCCTGATTGAATCGCCCGCCCCACGCCTTGGTCATGAAACTACTTTCTTTGATTGCACGATGAAATCAACCGCCGACGGTAGCTTACTCGGGACGCTTGCCATGTTCCACGATCACAGTGGTACGAATTCCGCCCCGGGGCGTAAATGCCGCCTCGATCTTCATCCAGCGTGGCTGCGTCACAGCGACCAGGTCATCAAGAATCATGTTGGTGACCCGCTCGTAGTAGGCACCGTGATTTCGATACTGCTGCAGATAAAGCTTGAGCGACTTCAGTTCGTAGCAGACTTTATCAGCGATGTACGTGATTGTCAGTGTGCCAAAGTCCGGCTGGCCGGTTTTCGGACACATGGAAGTGAATTCCGGGGCGATCGTCTCGATGAGGAAGTTTCGCTGTGGAAACGGATTCTCGAAGGTTTCGAGTAGTTTGCGGGACGGTTCGGACATGTT
>CAMAVB010000089.1 GCA_945861465.1 Candidatus Kuenenia stuttgartensis | reverse complement strand
GCGCTGGGTTGAACATTTCTCGTTCCTTCGTCCGGTTCGGACGAATCCGCCACAAAGCCGAAGTGCAGTCACGATTAATCATTACGCCGTTTAACCCGACGCCAACGGCGAGGTCTTTGTTCCTGCGATTCGCCTCGCCTTTGGCGTCGGGTCAAACCTACGAAACATCAACAACTTCCGGGGACAAAACACGATGAGTCTCAACGTCATCAACAATGCCACTTGTACCTTCTGCGGCTGCGTCTGCGACGACATTCAGCTTCACTTCGACGAGACGCGGATTCACGAAGCCAAAAAAGCCTGCGTCCTCGGCAAGGCGTGGTTCCTGAATCATACGGCGGACCACGATTATCCGGACGCCCTGATCGACGGACACGAAGCCACAGTCGATGATGCCATCGAAGCGGCCGCCACGTTTCTCCATGACGCTCACATGCCGCTGATTTACGGGCTGAGCAACACCACTTGTGAAGCTCAGCGGGAAGCCGTCTCGCTGGCCGACCGACTGGGAGGACTGCTCGACAGTCACACATCGCTTTGACACGGTCCTACAGAAATCGCCGCCCAGTTGGGTGGTAAAGTGACGTGTACTCTTGGCGAAGTAAAGAACCGAGCGGACTTCATTGTGTACTGGGGCGGGAATCCTGCCGAATGCCATCCAAGACATTTCACCAAGTACACGCTGATGCAGAAAAGTAAATTCCTGCCGCGTGGTCGTAAAGACCGCACGATGATTCTGGTCGATATCCGCGAAACCAAAAGCGGTGGAGCAGCTGACATCTTCCTTCAGATTCGGCCGGGCAAGGACTTCGAAGTCCTGACGATCCTGCGCGCGATCCTGAAAGGACAGCATGTCAACGAATCGTCGATCGCTGAAACAGGTTTGACACTGGAGCAGATGACGGACTTTATTGATCGTGCGAAGAAGTCGCGGTTCGGATGTATGTTCTTCGGCATGGGTCTGTCGATGACTCGCGGAAAGCACATGAATTCAGCGGCGTTGCTGACGCTGGCGGCGGAACTCAATGCGTTCACGAAGTTCGTGGCCATGCCGATGCGTGGCCATGGTAACGTGACCGGTGCCGACGTCATCATGCGCTGGCAGACAGGTTTTCCATTCGGAATTACATTCAATCGAGGTTACCCGCGGTACAACCCAGGCGAGTTTTCGACCGTCGATGTTCTGGTCCGTGGCGACACGGATGCAGCCTTGATTCTGGGAGCCGACCCCGGTGCGACCATGCCGCAGCCGGCGATCGATCATCTGGCCCGCATTCCCACAATCGTGCTTGACCCGAAAGTGACGCACACCAGCCGCCTGGCCCGCGTCCACATCACGACGTCTGTCGCCGGAATCAGCGCTCCTGGAACTGCGTATCGGATGGATGAAATCCCGCTCCCATTGAAGCCCGCGTTGAAATCACCATATCCTACGGATGAAGAAGTGGTGCGCAGGATCAACGAAGCCGTCGCTCGCAAGTCGCACTGGATGCCGGCGGACGGCCCGATGACAGTCCTGCAACATTAACTCGTGTGTAATGAGTCCTCATCAAATTCTTAATCCTACTCTTAATCATAATCTTAATCGATTTGCAGTTCGTGGACCGACATGATCTCTGGTAGCAAAAAGGGTCAAGTTGCAGAAAAGGATTGAGATTAAGAGTAGGATTAAGATTAAGAAGGGAGTGGCAGAGCTGTGATAACCTGCCAGATCAATTTTACGACAACCAACAAGGCACGTCATGATTCGGATCACGGGCGGAAAGATTTACGACCCCGCTAACGGCATCAACGGCCAGGTCCGGGATTTGTGTATTGACGGCGGCAAATTTGTCTCGTCAGTCATCGGCGGTCGCACGATCGATGCCACTGGCATGATTATTTTCCCCGGTGGTGTCGATGTTCACACGCACGTCGCGGGTGGCTCGATCAACTTCGCGCGAGCCATGACGCCGGAAGATCATCGACGCACGACGGCGTTTATCCGGACGCAGTCACGGCGGTCCGGTCTGGGTGGCATGGCTCCGACGACGTTTGCCACCGGCTATCTGTACGCGGGTATGGGCTGGACCACCGTCAACGAGGCAGCCGTGCCCGTGCTTTCCGCGCGACACACGCACGAAGAACTGCACGACATCCCGATTCTCGACAAGAGCAGCCTCGTGCTCATGGCGAACAACGAAATCCTGCTCGACCTGTTCGAAGCCGGGGACTTCGAACGCGCGAAAGACGTCGTGGCATGGTATATCTGGGCGGCTAAGTCCTACGGCGTGAAAGCCGTCAATCCCGGTGGCGTCGCGGCATGGAAATGGGGCAAAGACGCAAAGCAACTCACCGACCCGATCGAAGGCTACAACACCATCACACCGGGCACGATTATCGGCGGACTCGCACAGATCATTGATGAACTCGGCCTGCCGCATCCGATGCATCTGCACTGCAACAATCTTGGCGCTCCCGGCAATGTCTGGACGACGCTGGAAACGATGAAGCTCCTGGAAGGTCGTCGCGCTCATATCGCACATCTGCAGTACCATGCGTACGGGGGCGATGACTGGGACACGATGCGATCCGCGTCAGCCGAAGTCGCCGAGTACTTTAATACCCACACGAACATGACTACCGACGCCGGTGCCGTGCTGTTCGGCGACACGGTCACGATCACCGCTGATGGTCCGTGGCAACATCTGCTTTATAAACTCACGGGCCGCAAGTGGGGCAACCTCGACGTTGAAAACGAAACAGGCTGCGGCATTGTGCCATACACCTATCGCCCCAGCAACCTCGTGAATTCAATCCAATGGGCGGTCGGTCTGGAACTGCTGCTGCTCATCAACGATCCGTGGCGAATTTTCCTGTCGACCGACCATCCCAACGGAGCCTGCTTTTGGCGCTATCCGGAAATCATTCAGCTCCTGATGAGTTTCGACTTCCGCAAGGAATGCATGACGAAACTGACTCCGATTGCACGTGAACGCATCACGCTTCCGGACATCGACCGCGAATACACGCTGTATGAAATCGCGACGATCACATCGGCCGGTCCCGCGCGGGCACTGGGATTAAGTCAAAAGGGCAGTCTGGGCATCGGAGCAGACGCGGATGTCGTGATTTACGAAGAAGAAAAGGACATCGCGAAGATGTTCAGCCACCCGCGTTATGTGCTCAAAGGAGGCGAGGTTGTGATTGAAGACGGCGACATTCGCGCAACTCCGGAAGGCCGCGAATTCATCGTGAAGCCATCGTTCAATCCGGACATCGAGAACTTTCTGAAGCCAAAATTCGAAGACGTTTATACCATGTCATTTGAGAATTATCCGGTGGAAATGGAACGCGTTTCACACGCCGAAATCCGTGACTGTATCGATACCTGAATCTCCCATGTCCCTGGGGACTGTCGACTTCATCGTTTAACGGCAAGCCGCAGGCGTCGGTGCCAGATTTCGCCTGCGCCTGCGGCTCGCCGTTAAACGAAAATCCCGACATCATTTCATCAATTCATACTCTCATTCTCCCTGCATTGCCCGATCCATGAGTCCCATCATACTGACACTCAAAGAAAGTCCGAAAGTTCCGCTCGAAGCGGAGACAGTGACGCCGGATGCGTTCTTGACAATGTCCAACGAGCAAATCCGCAGCAGTCTCGTGTATCACGGCAAGCGGCATTGTCGACTGGATGACTTCTTTGACGTCACTGGTGAATACAGTGACCACATCGAAATGCATGGCGACCTGCATCGGGTCAAACTGCTTGGCAAGAGCATGAGTCGCGGGCAGCTGAAAGTACACGGCAGCGTTGGCATGCACCTGGGCGCGGACATGCGCGGCGGGCGAATCGAGGTCACGGGTGACGCCGGCGACTGGATCGGTGCGGAAATGATCAACGGCTTCATCCATGTGCATGGCAACGGCGGCGGGCAGATCGGAGCAGCCTATCGCGGCAGCCTCCGCGGGATGAAAAACGGGACGATCATTGTTGGAGGCACGGCCGGCCTGGAAGTCGGCATGAGAATGCGTCGCGGGACAATCGTCGTCGGCGGCAAGGTCCGCGATTTCTGCGGCCTGCAGATGAAAGGCGGCACGATCATCCTGATGAGCGGTGCCGAAATCCGCACCGGAGCCTGGATGGTCCGCGGCACGATCCTGTCACTCCAGCCACTGCCGCTCATGCCCACGTTCGTGCCATCTGGCCATTACAACCCGTCCTTCATCGATCTCTATGCCAGGGAACTTCGCCCTCACGGAATCTCCCTGCCCAACAGCCCGTCATCCGGCACGTGGTCCCGCCACTGCGGCGACACATCGATCCCCGGCAAAGGCGAAATCCTGATCTGGAACCCGGCGTTGCTGACATGACACGCGAATGAAGTGTCGCGTCGATGGCGAACAAATGCCGACACGAACGCGCGAATTTGAAATTTGAGATTTCCGTCGGCTCGTCCGCCGACAAAATAATCTGCCGACACGATGACTCGGAGGGCTGACGCCCTGCCGCTCGCCTGTTGGTTCTTGCTGCTCGACAGAGCGATCGCGTGGAATCGCAATTCGATTTCCGCCATAGCATGCGGAGGAAACATGCCGAATTCATCGCTGGCTATTGCGGTATTACTTGTTACCGTCATTCGACGACAATCGCACGCACGAACACCGGGTTTGGTTGACCGGGGGAGGAACTATGGCTCAATCTGCTGGCCTGATGCCGCCCGGCCCGAGAGCGCCGGCCTCGTGGCAACTCCTTCGCTATTCCCTATCGCCGTTGCCTTTCCTGGAAGATTGTGCTCGTCGTTACGGGACGCCATTCACGACCCGATGGGCTGGTTATGGCACATTCGTGATGCTGACTTCGTCGGAAGCGGTAAAGGATGTCTTCCGGGGTGATTCGCAAGCTCTTCATTCCGGAGAAGGTAATGAATTCCTGAGTGCTTCAGTCGGTAGGAATTCGGTGCTGGTCCTGGACGGCGACCATCACGCTCGACAGCGGCGAGTCCTGTTACCGCCGCTCAAGGGTGAGCGGATGCGCTCATTCTTTGATGCGATGCAGACAATCACACTGGAATCGGTACAAACCTGGTCTCCCGGCCAGACGCTGGCCATGCTGGAGCCAATGCAGGAAATTACGCTCAAAGTGATGCTGCAGGTGGTACTCGGCATCAAGTCGCCGGCTCAGTTTTCTGAGTTCACTGGCAAAGTTCAGCGAGTTCTGGAACTCGGTCGGGGGCGACACGGGTTGATCCTCATCAAGATCCTGCCCATCGATCTGCTCCAGCGGACTCGATGGTTGCCGTTTTTTCGGCGGATGCACGACCTGGATGTCGCGATCTTCGCGTTCATCGAAAACTGCCGTCAGACAGCGTTGGCGGAACGTGGCGAAAGCGTTCTGGCCGACCTGTTGAAAGCATCTCACGAGGACGGCAGGCCGCTCAGCGACCAGGAGATCCGCGACGCATTGGTGACGTTAATTTTCGCCGGCCACGACACAACCTCTGTGGCCCTTGCCTGGATACTTGAGCAAACCTTGCCTCGTGCCGACGTGGTTCAACGTATTACCGATGAGTTGCATCAAGTCACCGCTGGCGAACTGCCCCGGGCCGATCAACTGAACCAGCTCGTTTATCTCGACGCCGCGATTCGCGAGAGTCTGCGGCTTCGTACGATTATGCCGTTTGTTGTCCGGTTGACGAAATCTCCATTCACTGCGGGCGGGCGGGACTACCCGGCTGGCGTCGTGCTCTGTCCATGCAGCCATCTCGTTCATCAACGGGAAGACTTGTACCCCGAACCGCAGGCCTTTCGTCCTGATCGCTTTCTTGAGAAGCACTTTGCAGCCGATGAGTGGTTCCCGTTTGGCGGCGGCAATCGGATGTGTCTGGGCATGGCGTTCGCGATGTACGAAATGAAGGTCGTCCTGAGTACTCTGTTCTCAAAGGTTCTCCTCGCTCGACCTCCCGGCTGTCGCTCGGCCCCGATTCGTCGCGGAATCGCACTCGCACCGCACGATGGGGCGATCATGTCTGTGGCAAAGAGACTGTCCTGACAAATCAGGCTATGAACCTGCGGAGACAGGGGAAAGCAGGAATCCCGTGACAGCACACTCTGCACTGAGTAAACTGGCAGTCGTCCCGCTGAATGACCCTGATTGATTCCGCATACGTCGCCCCTCCACTATCTCGAACCACGGATACCCGACCCAAAACATGATCCGTAAAACGACGCCCGCAGACCACGACGCGATTATTGAACTTGCGACGGCAACACGCCTGTTCGAGCCGTCTCAAACGGATGAGTTGGCGCAAATGCTGACTGATTTCCACAAGGCGGGTTCCGGCACTCGCGATGTGTGGCTGACTGACGATGACGACGGTGACCTTGTCAGCGTTGCGTACTTCGCCCCGGAACGAATGACCGAAGGGACCTGGAATCTGTACCTGATCGCTGTCCACCCCGGTCGGCAAAGGCAAGGTCGTGGCAAAGCGATGCTTGACTATGTTGTTGACTCATTGGCGCTACATGGCGAACGGATACTGCTCGTTGAAACTTCCGGCACAGAGGACTTTGACTACGTTCGAGAGTTCTACCGCAACAACGGCTTTACGGAAGAATCAAGAATTCGGGAGTTTTATGCTGCAGGAGTTGACAAGATTGTCTATCGAATGCGACTCCCTCGAACGAAAGTCGGATAGTAAGTAAGGACTGCCCTCATGTTTGTGAAGCAGCCGTTCACGCCTCAGAACGAAACCTGCGCAAGCAACCACAGATAAACACAAATTTACACAGATAAAAATCAACAGCCAATCTGTGTTCATCCGTGTCCATCTGTGGTTTAAACTGTCATTCTCGAAATGTCGTGAACGGTTATTTTTTGAATGTCTGACCTGCGGCGGCCAGGATCAGGGCGGGGCTTACATGCCAATCTCCCTGAAACGGATTATCGAGATCCCGTATCAGGAACAACATGAACGAGACCGCCAATCCGGCGACGGAGATGGCCATGCTGCCCGCCACTGTAAAACAGAGTCTCGTTATGGTTCGCATCCCGTTGTTTCTCCTGACAAGTTCTGAAAGCCCTCGACTCAAATGCGAGCGACCGCGCCGATACCAACGATGCGCTGAGTTGGCTCGCTGTGCTGAAATATTCTGATACTGCGGAAATTGGCGTTCTATGTCATCCTTACGGAACAAGTTGAGTTGTGTTCAGATGACGGTCCCAACTGGCGCGCATTGCTTTGTGGATGTGAGGCAACATGCCCTCGGGCCACAACTCAGGATGCGAACGAAACAGGGTGCCGTGGTCGCGTCCTTCAACCAGAAGGATTTCCGCATCGGACTGGATCGCTTCCAGGTCAGCCTTCATGAGCTTCAAGGCACCCTCCAGGCGATACGTGTCGAGCGTTCCCATGTAGATGTGCAGCTTGCCGCTCAGCAATGGTCCGAGCCGATCCCAGTCGTTTTTCAGGATCAGAGAGATATCATACTTGCGCCAGGCCTCGGCTGTCTCGCGATCGATCTTGCCTGTCTCGCGATCGAAGAGTTTCATTGGGCGTCCGTCTGCGGCCCGCGGACTGAAGACCGCGTCGAAACTGGCGAACTGACCACCGTAATCACTTTTCGCGTACTCCTGTTGAGCGTAGGTTTTGAGTATCATCACCCATTTCTCGCCTTGTCGCACCAACGGGATTTCTGTGCCTTGAGGATCCACATAGGCGTTCTCGAAGCTGTACACATTGATTCCGGTGAAGTCGCGAAAATCGACTGAATCGGGCGCGGTGGACCACACGCCGCCGAAGTACTCGGGATAGTTCACCTGCAACCACAAGCTGCTCCAGCCGCCGCTGGAATGGCCGGTGAGGAAACGGCCCGTGGATGTCGCCGCCGCGCCGTACTTCGCTTCCAGCTGTGGGATGAACTCCGTGGTCAATGCCTTGCCCCAGGGGCCGTTGTTGACCGAATCCGCGAACTCGTGATGTCCCATTGGAAATTGAGCGTTGAGATACACATACAGCATTTCCGGATATTCGCGTGTACTCATGGCTGTCCGCAGACGAGCGCCCGCACCCCAGGCTTCCTGATGCGAGCCCCCGAAACCATGGATCGAATAGCACACCGGAGTATCGTGTCGCGAAGCGTCATGGCCAAGCGGCAAAACCACACCCGCCTGGATCACCATCGGGCGACCCCAGAATTCGGTCAACAGCTTGCTCTCAATCTCGAACAGTTCAATGCCCTCGACATTGACCGGCACCGCCGCGCGAGCGGGGGATTCCTGCGAGACAGCCTGCGGGATGCCGCTGAGCAGACCCGCGAGTATTCCAAAAACCAAGCCGCTTGCCACCAGACCGCCACGCATCGATTCACTCCAAATATTTAACATTGCAAACCCCAATTCGTAGACGCCGCAGTCTAGCCTGCATTGCGAAAAGCGTAGGCCAGAACAGGGATGAGACGAGTGCCGGAACAGCGCAAACCCGAGTTTTAGGTTGTGTCACGTTGCCAGCAGACTTGCGTTCGACTGGCGGTCGCCGTTCCGGATCTTACCGGGTTTGCCCGGTCCGGCCTACCATGCCGCCCTCGCCGCAGTCCAGGGTGTGGCTGCTGTAGTCAACGAATTGATTCCTCGACTGATCGCGAATGACGAACTGGGGCGGTTTTGGCCCCACTGCGGCGAATCCCGTGTTTTACTGCTCGCTTTGCATTCCGTTCAATGTAAAGTGGCGTCTCAGAGACACTGAGCCCGTACGTTTGCTGATTCCATTTTCTTCCCGAAGCTCAAATGACACCCGGATGGGTCCGGACAAATTAAATGAATAGCACCGATGTCAACCAATGAACGAAACGGATGGCAATGCCGGAACTGTTTCGAGCAGTTGGAACCGCAATCGCTGATCGGCTGGCGGCGTCTGCTGTGGATTATTCCCGTACGTACGTTTCGATGCCCGCACTGCTTTAACACGTTTCAAAAGCCAGTCTCCTTGATTGCTGCCATTCCGTTCGTTGGCAGATTGTTCTGTGAAAAGCGCGGAATGTCGCGGAGCGTCCTGGGGATGTTGTCCAGTTCATATGTGCGTGGAAAAAAGAGTCGTCGCAACTATGTGAACGTGGCGTGGTTTATGCGATTTGCACGCTGGGCGGGCCGCATCGAATCGAAGATAAGTGTGACACTCGGCGGTTTTTTTCGCACTTTCCTGTGGCCGTTCCATTGGTTCTCGAAGACGTTTCTGGGTGCCTCTGAGAAGTCGCAGAGGTCCGATCGTTCGAAATCACGAAAGCGATCCCGCCGCAGCAACGACGAATAGCTGCAGATTGCATCGATTCCCGGTTTGTATACTCCGCGCGGCCAGGACTGAGGGACGTGTTGTTGAGTGAGCCGCAAGGCGAGCGGCAGGGCGTCAGCCCTCCGAGACGATGAAGTCGATTCACGTGGGAAAAAGATACACACTCGGAGGGCTGACACCCAGGCGAGCGCCTGTGCTGATGCACCTCGGCTCAGGTATGCCTGCGCTCGGCAAACGTGATGCCGCAAAGCTGGCCACCATGCAAACTCAACCGAGTTGTCTGAAATCCAATGTTGCGTAGAATACGGGGCGGCTGACAGGAATCAGCCACCAATATCCTGTTCCTCTATTTACGCAGAATTGAAACCCGTGCCGCTGCAATCTATTCAGCAGGCGATCGACGCCCTTCAAAAAGGTGGCTTGATCATTGTCGTCGATGATGAAGACCGTGAGAATGAAGGCGACTTCATCTGTGCGGCGGAGTCCATTACGCCGGAGCAGGTCGATTTCATGATGCGAATCGGTCGCGGGACGTTGTGTGTCCCGGTCGCCGCTGAAGAAACTGCAAGGCTGAAACTGCGTCCGGTCGTGGATGAATCCAGCAACAACGCCCCGAACAAAACCGCGTTCCTCCGTGCGGTCGATCATGTCTCCGCCGGGACTGGCGTGAGTGCTCTCAATCGAGCCCGCACAATTCGAGCGCTGGCAGATCCCGGCTCTGTCGCCGACGATTTCCTGCAGCCGGGACATGTGAATCCGCTCGCTGCCATGGACGGGGGAGTGCTGCGGCGAGCTGGTCATACGGAGGCCACGATCGACCTGATGCGGTTCGCCGGCAAACGCCCTGTTGGTGCCCTGATTGAGATCTGCAGTCAGACAAGTCATGGCATGGCAGACCTTGCTGAGCTGCAATTGATCGCCAAAGAATATGACATCCCGATCATCTCCATCGAGGACCTGATCCGCTTTCGCCGTCTCCGCGAACAGTTGATCACGCGCATCGTCGCAGTCCCGATGCCGACGGCAGAATTTGGTACTCCGATGGTCCTCGGTTATCAGGTGGCCCATGAGATTCAGGAACCGCTCGCGCTGGTCTGGGGTGATCTCAGCAAGGTCGATGCGCCGCTCGTTCGGATGCACTCATCGTGCTTTACGGGCGACGTGCTGGATTCCCTGCGCTGTGACTGCGGAGATCAGCTGCGGATGGCCATGAAAATGATCCACCAGGAAGGCACCGGCGTTGTGGTCTATCTGCCTCAGGAAGGACGCGGCATCGGCCTGCTGGCCAAGCTGAAAGCTTATCAGCTGCAGGACCAGGGGCTGGACACCGTCGAAGCCAATCATCGTCTTGGCTTCAAAGCCGACATGCGGGACTATATGGTCGGCCTGCAGGTGCTGAAGGATCTTGGTCTGTCGCGCGTGCGGCTGCTGACCAACAACCCGAAGAAAACCGACGCATTCGTCTACACCGGAGTCGACCTGCATGTGATCGAACAGGTTCCCATCGTCGCACCTCCGCAATCGCAGCGCACCGGTTACATGACGACAAAAAAGGAAAAAATGGGACACATCCTGCCCGATGATGTCGTAAATGCAAAGGCGCCGACCGATGCCGACGGTTGATTTAGCGACCATTTCGTTCGTAGTCATCAATGAAAACCATGATTGTTGCATGAACATTGGGAATGCGTGGTGTTGCCGCTTCTCTCAGCCGAATGGCAGACTGATAATTCACCGCTTCAGACAAATCCGCTTAGGACCGTTCGAGAAATAATTGACCGCCTCCTCCTCTCCCCTGGAAGGGGAGAGGGCAGGGTGAGGGGTATAAGAAGAGACAGTTATTTCTCGAGCGGTCCTTAACGCTGCAAAAAACAGTCATCATTGACGAATCTCAGGAAAACTTTTCATCGTGGCCAATCTTTCCGCTTCAGGTATTCAGCTCGTTCAGAACCTTTCCCAGCGTCACGGAGTTTCGACCGATGCCGTGACACACATGTTGATTGCTGTGCAGAACGGCAATGGATCCATGGCCCAGTTCAGTCACCCCGAATTCGGCGGCTCGGGACAGTGGATGAGCGGTGGCATGACGATGGTCAGCGACCTGTTCAACAATCAGCTCAAATGTCTTGTCAATAACCTGTGCAGCGACATCTCAAATGCGCTGGCTAATCACCAGACAACCCCGTTCAGTGGATCGTTCCAGTCGCAGAGTCAGAACGGAATGCACTCCCAGTCGCAGGCGGCGGGTCAAATCGGGTCTGGCAACAGTCTGTTTGTTCCTGACAGTTCGTCAAACTGGTGGCCGCAGGAACTGGGAACACCCAGCGCGATCGGTTCGCAGAACACGGTTCGCTACGCATACTTTGCCAACAACCATCGACTGGCAGTCACGACCGGCGGTCAGCCTTGGGTCTACGATACGCTGGATCACCAGATCGGCGGTTTCGGCCAGCAGCAAGGTGGTGGCCAGTCGATCACGTTCACCAGCCAATACGGAACTGTCAACCTGTCAACGCTGCCGGTGGTCTCGCGTGATGGCGCGAAGGTGCAGGCCGCCCCGGTAATGCCCGCAGCAGCTCAGACGCCCGACCAGCCTTTACCGCCAGCAGTTCAGCCGAGATTTGATATTCTATCGACACCGTCCTCCGCTGCGTCGGACTTGTCATTGAATCAAAAGAACGGCGAAGATGTCATTGCCACGCTCGAACGACTTGGCGGGTTAATGGAAAAGGGTTACATCACCAAAGAAGAATTCGCCGCCAAGAAGAGTGAACTCCTGAATCGCATTTAGTGCTCAGTGAACGGTGCTTTGATGTGTGCCACTGGCTCTGCCAGTGTTTTCCATCGGCACGAAACGCTGGCAGAGCCAGTGGCACACAACCTATCAATCCATCACCGACAGATCACCAGGTGCACGACGTACCGTTCATAGAAATACACGGTAAGAATGTATGACGTCCAGACTGAGTCAGATCGCCGTGTTGCTCAGTTTCGCCTGCATTTGCATCGCGAGATCTGCCGTAGCGGCGGAACCGACGTCGTTTAACAACGAAGTGGTCCCCGTGCTGACTCGCTTTGGCTGCAATGCGGGCAGTTGTCATGGAAAACTGGCTGGGCAAAATGGCTTTCGATTGTCGCTCCGCGGTTATGCCCCGGAATTGGATCACGCGACGATCACACGGGAAGCGCTGGGGCGAAGGATAAATGCCGCATCGCCGGAAGAGAGTCTGTTGGTTCGCAAAGCGGCGAATCTGATTCCGCATGGCGGTGGACAGAGACTGGAACCAGGCGGCAAGGCCGCAAAAATCCTGACCGACTGGATCGCGGCAGGCGCACCCGGCCCCCGAAGGGATGAAGCAACGTTGCAGCGGATCGAAGTGTCGCCCTCGGGATCGACTTTGGCAATCGGTGAATCAAGTCAGCTGACAGTGACAGCAATTGACTCGGACGGCCAGCGTAGAGATGTCACCTGGCTCACACAGTTTGCGTCAAGCGACTCAGGTGTCCTCGACGCAGCACCGTCGGGAGTCGTGAAAGCGCTGCGACACGGGGAGTCCGTTGTGCGAGCTTCGTATAAGGATCAGGTTGAGATCGCGACGGTCACAACGCCGTACGCGGAACCGGTTGATCCACAATCGTACACAGAACGAAACAATCTCATCGACGACCATGTGTTCCAAAAGCTGGCGGCGCTGCGGATTGAACCATCGCCGCTGTGTGATGACGCAACCTTCATTCGCCGCGCGTCGCTGGATGCGATCGGCACGCTGCCGACGGCGTCCGAAGTTCGTGACTTTCTGGCTGACACGGATTCAAACAAACGGACTCGGTTGATCGAGCGGTTGTTCGAACGTCCCGAATTCATCGATTTCTGGGCTCTGCAGTTGGGTGATATCCTGCAGAATCGCAAAGAACGCGATCACGATGTCCGCGGCGCGAAAGGCGTGCGGGCGATGCACCAGTGGTTGCGCAGTCGGCTTGCTGCCCGCGCGAGTTGGCGCGATATCGCGATGGCGGTTCTGCTGGCCAAAGGTTCGTGCGATCAGGAGCCTGCGGTCGGCTTCTACGTTGTGACGGTCGGTGAGAAGGACGCGGATCAGTCGGAAGTCGCAGATTCTGTGGCACAGGCATTTCTCGGCACTCGGATCGGCTGTGCCCGCTGTCATAACCACCCGCTGGAGAAATACACGCAGGACGATTACTACCACTTCGTCAGCTTCTTCTCCCGAGTGACCCTGGATCGAAAGAAGCCGGAAGACGGCGGCAGCGAGTTGGTCGTTGGCACGCGGCACTTGCTCAACCTGCAGCGGGAAATGCAGAATCAGCGAGTCGAACTTCAAACTCTGCAGCAGCAGAACGAGGATGCGCTGAAAGTCGATGAGGCAATGAAACGCATCGCCGATCTAGAGAAGCAGATCGACGAAAATCGAAAAAGTCCGGTGGAAGTGTCACAACCGCGGACGGGACAACGACTGGCCCCGCAGCCGCTGGATCGATCCGAGCACACCATTCCGCCCGGCGACGACCCGCGGCAGATTTTGGCCAACTGGCTCACGGATCCACGCAACGAACAATTCTCCGGTGCTATGGTGAACCGGCTCTGGAAGCATTTCCTGAGCGTCGGTCTCGTCGAGCCGGTGGATGATTTGCGAGCGACAAATCCTCCATCGAATCGACCGCTGTGGAACACACTGAACCAGGAATTTGTCTCCAGCGGCTACGACTTGCGGCACGTCATGCGATTGATCATGAACTCACGCACGTACCAGTTAGCTGCCGATTCGCACGACTCCAATTTTCGCGACACCCAATTCTATTCGCACTACTATGCCCGCCGCCTGTCCGCCGAAGTGTTGCTCGACGCGATTTGCCAGGCCACGGGAGTCCCGGAGCAGTTTGCCGGCTATCCGCTGGGCGTGCGGGCGATTCAGGTGCCGGACCCCGGCGTCGATTCGTATTTTCTGGCGTTGTTCGGCAGATCCGAACGCACGACCGCCTGTGCCTGCGAACGCAAGGCGGATGTGACATTGCCGCAGTTGCTGCATCTGCAGAACAGCGATGAACTTTATCGCAAGATAAAATCACCTGAGGGCGAACTCGCGAAAATCTGTGCCGCGCAGTCGGATGACAACGCAGTGATCGACTGGTTGTTCCTAAGCACGATCGGTCGCCTGCCACGCGATGAACAACGTGGTTCGGTGAACGAATTGTTGAAGACTGGTGATCGTCAGGAAGTGTTACTCGACGTTTTCTGGGCTCTGTTGAATTCCAAGGAGTTTACGTTTAATCGGTAATTCAGGCGCGGGCTTCGCCCGCGATCGAAACAAGTAAGCAGATTTCGCTGAAATCTGCTGTGCCGACTTCGGCGAAGTCGGCCTACATTGAGTCGGCTACAAAATGATGCGTTGCCGAAAATCCTCTCAGGAATATTCAACTCACAACGTTTGCTGAACAGGTGACCAATGTTTGATCTGCATTTGAGTGAAAATCGTCGGAACTTCCTGCGTGTTGGCGGTTTGTCGGCAATGGGCTTGAGCCTGCCGACGTTACTGCGTTCGCAGGCTCAAGCCACCGAGCAGCGCAGCCACCGTGCGAAGTCCGTGATCCTGGTCTATCTGGGTGGTGGCCTGTCGCATCACGACAGTTTTGACCCAAAGCCGGATGCGAGCGAAGAAATACGCGGGAAGTATCACACAATCTCGACCAATGTCACCGGTTTGGCTGTCGGCCAACTGCTTCCGATGATGGCTCAGACGATGGACAAAGTCTGTCTGGTGCGCAGCGGCAGCCATAACAACGACCACCATGAAACGGCTACGAACTGGGTGATGTCGGGACGATTCGGTTCTGCGTTCGGAGACTGGCCTGCGATGGGAGCTGTCGCAGCTCACGAAAGCGGATTTCCGGGTACGCTGCCGCCCTATGCTGCGATCCCGCGAAACCCGTCCTTCACATGGGAACTCGGCAAAAGCGCATTCCTCGGCGGTCGTTATGAATCGTTCAAAGTCGGCGACCCGAATCAGGAAGGCTACCGCGTGCGAGATGTGTCGCAGGCTGAACCATTGACGGAACTTCGAGCCCAGCGCCGACAATCGTTGCTGAAGACAGTGGATGGCCTTGCGGAACGTGTCGAAGGAAATGATCAGATCAAGGCATTCGATCAGTTTCAGCAACGTGCGACAGAAATGGTCCTGTCCGGCGAAGCGCGGGATGCATTCGCGATTGACAAGGAAGACGACCAGCTGCGGAATCGCTATGGTCGCACGACGTTTGGTCAAAGCTGTCTGCTCGCGCGGAGGCTGGTCGAGCGAGGTGTCACGTTTGTGACCGTCAACAGCGGCGGCTGGGATCATCATGCAAAAATCTGGGACGGACTGGACCGGATGCTGCCGGACTTTGATCGAGGCTTCTCGGCCCTGATTGACGACATGCACGGACGAGGCCTGCTGCACGACACACTAGTGCTGGCGATGGGCGAATTTGGCCGGACTCCGAAGATCAACAAAGATGTCGGCCGCGATCACTGGGCTCCGGCGGCGTCGCTGTTGTTCGCCGGTGCCGGCGTTGTCCCAGGCCGTGTGATTGGTGCCACAGACAAGGATGGCGGGCAGGTTACGGAGAATCCCATTCATCCTGCCGACGTCGCGTTTACCGTCCTTGATTCATTGGGTATCGATCCTCGCAAGCAACTCCGCACGCCGGATGGTCGCCCGGTTGAGATTCTGGACGACGGTCGATTGCTTGAGGAATTGTATGTTTGAGGAACGGCGCGGAAATAATTGTTGTCTTCCGGACGCGGGGCACGTTTTTAACGTGCCCGGCACGATGGAATCGTGCCCCACATATTTCTGTCTCAGTCCTCAGGACCGTTTGCTGTTGCTGAAGCGTCGAGCTTGCTGCCTGCTGGCGACGATCAGCCTGCTGGCGGGCGTTGTGGTGCGGGGTCAGGACGTAGCCGCCGAAAAGAAAGCTGAACCGCCGCGAGTCGCGATGTGCGTCCCGCTTGGAGTCCCCGCAGGCGAGACGACAAAAATGGTCGTCCGTGGTTGGGCACTGGATACTGCCACAGAAGTCCGGTCGTCCAGTCCGCAGATTGTGTTCAAAGTGCTGTCTGCCGCCAGCGTCGCCGTTCCAAATGGACAGGATGCGAAGCAGGTCGGCAATACTCAGTTGGAACTGGAAGTGACGGTCGTTGAAGGAGTCGAGCCCTGTGACGTGACATTGACGGTTGTCGCCCCGACCGGGGAAAGTCCTGCTCATGCGCTGCTGATCGGCAGCGTCCATCCTCTGGTCGCGGACAGTGAGCCGAATGATGGTTTTCGGCAGGCTCAGCCGATTCAGACTCCGCAGGCAGTTGATGGACAGATCCACGGCGACAAGAACGTGGATGTGTTCTCGTTCGACCTGGCCGATCCACAAAGTGTCACGATCGAAGTACTGGCACGACGTCATGGTTCGGGACTGGACAGCCTGCTGACGGTGTTTGACCACCGTGGCAAGATTGTGGCCGTGAATGATGATCATGACGGCACGACCGACTCGCGCATCAGTGCGGAGCTGGCAGCCGGAAAATATTTCATCAGTCTTCAGGACGCCCACGATCACGGCGGTCCCGCGCATCCGTATCGGTTGGTTATTCAGCGAATGCAGTAAGTGCCTGAGGCCACGAGCGCGGAAACGTCGGGTCTTACGAGTTTGTATTTTGTGCGGTCTGACAAGTGGTAGGGTGGGACAAGCGAATGCGCCGGCCCACCATTCGTTCGATCTGGTGGGCCTGCGCTCCGCTGGTCCCACCCTACGTGTTCCCCATTCCACAAATTGGCCTGCAATGCTGAGACAGTCGAGAGACTGTCATACCGGGACATGTGCTGCTACGATTCAGGAACTTAACAGTCGATCCTGAGCGGCGGCACAATCTCGTCGGCGATACACCGCATTGACTGACCGTGACTCTGCGACGCGCGCGAACAATTTCGAATAAGGGATCTGCCAAATGATGGTCCGACGACTGATTCTTCTGCTGGTCAGCACTCTCGTCGCAATGCACACGCTGCCAGCGGGGGCTCAGGAATTTGATCTGCAGCCGCCTGGTGAGCGTGAGTTCGTCAACGACAAGGCAGGCATGCTGGACGAGCCGTCGATCACGCACATTCGAGCGGTGTGTGACAAATTGCTCACCGACAAAGCCACACCCATTATTGTCGTGACCATCGATTCAATGGCTCAGCACGGGGGTGCAAATATGCCGATCGAGACCTTCGCGGCGCTGCTGTTCAATCAATGGCAAATCGGTCACGCAAAACTGGAAGGTCAGGACTGGAATACCGGCATCCTGCTGTTGGTTTCGAAAGGAGACCGAGGGGCTCGCATCGAATTGGGCGCAGGCTGGGGACGCACAGAGAACCAGACGTGCCAGCAGATCATGAATGAGTACATCATCCCGCAATTCAAGCAGGGGAAGTTTTCCGCCGGGATCGTAAGCGGCGTAGATGCGCTCGACAAAATGGCTCGCAAGCTCGAATTACCCGCGCGGCCTCGGTCAGCAGCTGAATATATCGTACCGCTGGTTTTCTTTGGCCTCGCCATCTTCACGGCAGTGTCGTTGTATCGCCGGGGTGCGAGTGGTTGGGCGTGGTTGCTCTGGGGCGGAATCTTCACGGTCATCTGGCTGGTGATGCGGAACATGGCTCAAAACAGCGGCGGTGGCGGCGGGTTCAGCGGCGGATCATTCGGCGGTGGTTCGTCCGGTGGCGGTGGTGCTTCGGGTTCGTGGTAAGGAATAGTACAGTGCAAAAAGCTTCTGAGATCATCAGTGCCGAACAGCGTTCCCGGATAGAATCCGCCGTGTCGGCTGCGGAATCAAAAACCTGTTGTGAGATCGTGCCTGTGGTCGCCACGGTGTCTGGTCGATACGACCGAGCAGAAGATCTGGCCGGCCTGTGGTGCGCCGTCGTTGGTGCCGTCGTGGTGTTCCTGACATTTCCCGGTCATACAGATGCCGGCAGTTGGGGCGGGATTCCGATGTGGGGACAGGCTGCGTTGCTGGCGATTGTCATGCTGCTCTGCTTCATCGCCGGCGCTGCAATTGCGGGACGACTTCCCGGTCTCCGTCGTTTGTTCACGCCTCAGCAGCAAATGCATGAGGAAGTCAATCTGCGGGCACGGCAACTCTTCTTTGATCGTCGAGTTCACCACACTACGGGAGCATCAGGCCTGCTGATCTTCGTATCGCTGTACGAACGCATGGCCGTTGTGCTCGGCGACCGCAGCGTTGTGGACGCATTGGGCTCGACGTTTTGTGAAGACCTATGCCAAAGACTGACAACCAGTCTTCGCAGTGACGACGTGGCTGGGGCCATCTGCGACACGATTCACCGTGCTGCGACTTCTCTGGAATCCGCACTGCCTCGAACGGAACACGATGTCAACGAATTACCCGATGCGCTGGTCCTGCTGGATTGAGCCAATTGTAGGCCGGACCAAGCGCAGCGCCGTTCCGGCCTACCTGCGGCAACCGCAGTCTTTCATGCAGCAGTTAGTCGGTATCAATGGTCGGCCCGGTGGCTTCCAGAAATCGACAGATCAATTGGCAGGTCAGTAACAGAGGCGTGTCCTGCTGCAGCGCTGCCGCGAATGGGCCTGCGTTGGAAACGGTGTCATTCAGCGAAACCAGTGCTCCCATCATCGTCGTGCCGCTGACGCATTCATCGCGACAGAATTCAGCAATTACGATTCGGGCATGAGCATACTCCAGATGCTTGCATGAAGTGACCATCGTGCCAACCGTTTCAAGCAGGGCAGAATCGCGGACACTGTGAGGGTCGTCAAAGAATCCAAGGCCATCGACTTGTCGAAGAAGGAGCCAGAAGGCTTCCGGCAGTTTTACGGCAAGGCTGGTGACGCAGTTGAGGGCTTCCAGGGGTGAATCGATCCACCCCTCAATCACTCCGAACAATTGTCGACGAAACATCGACGAACTGAGATTCGTAGATTCCAGCAGAAGCTGATGAAGTGCTGGCGAGCCGCTCAGCCAGACGTCGTACTGATGCTTGCGAAATTCTGACAGCATGTCGAGCGTATCCAGCGATGCCAGGTGTCGTTGCTGCATCAAGTTCATACCGCCGACTTCTTTCTGAACACTTTCGAGCAGCGAACCGCCGACCGCATCGTTGGCAAACGCGACCATCTCGTAGACTCGAAACAAAAGTCGTGACCATGCTTCTGAGTGGTCCATTGCCAGTCGCACGCGGGACCGATCGACTTCATCGGCTAACTGTTTCCATCTGCGTTTTTGTCCGATGATATTCCAGCGACCAATGAGATAAATACAGAGCAGGTCGGAACTCAGAATGTAACCGGCTGTGTCGCCCGAATTCTGCGGCTCAGTCAGATCGGCATCGCGACGAAACTCATCCACCAGAAGATCGATCAGTCTCGGGTCTGCTCCGAAACTCGTGATTCCACGAATCAACCATTCCGCCGCTTTTTCTCCTGGCGAAAAATCCGGTCTGAGCCGCAGCATCCAGTACGCCATCAGGAACGCATCTGCGGAACTCTTAGATGATTGTGTCAGTCGTCTGATCTCTTCATACTGAATAGCATCCGGTGCGTCGCTGAAGCGATCCCAGACGAGTTCGGCATCGTCTGTGGATGTTGTTGAGTCCGCGATCGTCGAGAATGGTGATTTTGATGACGGCGTCGTTGCTGCGTCGTCGTGCGCAACCAGTGTTGTCAGGTCGATTCGAATGTCTCCCGAGTTCTGACTGCGCACCTCAAGGGCCGCCATCGCTGCTTCAAAGGATTCTCGAACTCGTTGAAACTGTTTCGGATGTGTTTCCGGACGAAACCGGCGTATCAATGCGGAATACGCGCGACGGATTTCCGTTCGTTCCGCAGTTCTTGGCAGCCCAAGTACTTCGAACGGGCTGACGGGCCATTCCTCAATGTTGTCGCTGAGTTGTTCACTCATGCCAGGCTGCCGGTTTCTGCTGATTGCTTGAAGTGTTAAGGGCTGAGACAGAAATAAGTGGGGCACGATTCCATCGTGCCGAGCACGTTAAAAACGTGCTCCACGTCCGAAACACTCAGTTATTTCTGCGCCAGTCCTAAGGTATCGACACGGCGGCTTTTCGCGGGTCATCAATGGAACCTTCCTGAAGGATTTTTTCAATCGCCGCACGTTCTTCTCGAGTCATGCTGGCTCCGTTTTCGACGTAGTTGATCCATGTGGCACCGAGTTCCGATGGAATGAACTTGCCGTTGGGAAGGCGGATATACATTTTGGCATTCGACGGATGGGCCGGGCTTTTCGCAGCGGCGGTCGCAGTGGTCGATTCATTGCCCGTTTCCGGCTGCGTTGTCGAAGAATGTTCCTTTGCAGCCGCATTCAGAATTGCTTTCAACGAGTCGAATGTTGTCGCATACTCTTTGACCGGCGACGCCGATTTCGCATTGTCACGGCGGTCTTTGATCTCTTCGAGTCGCTCTCTTGCGGCCGTCAATCTGTCTTCGGCGGCCCTCCGTTTTTCCTTCAAGTCCTGAAATTTCTTTCCCTTCTCTTTCCCGAAGATCGATTCGATCAGCTTTGGATCAGAATCTTTGAGTAATTCACTCATTTGTCGGCTGAAGGCTTTTTGCGACTCTGCATTGAACGAAGTATTCGTTGGCGATATGTAACTTCGTGAGTTGTCAAACGGCGACAGTGTTGAGATGAAACGAATGACTCCAGCGATAACTACGATCAGCAGCCAGCCGAAGGAGCCTACGCCGGACCGGCTCGAAGTTCTGCCCGAAGACTTTTCTTGCGCCGGGCGTCGTGGTTTCGCCACAGCGCGGTCAAGGCGATCAGCCAAGGGCATGACTGCCGGTGCATGCAGCGACGCATGTTCCGGATACGTTGCCTTGAATTCCCACAACGCGTCCTTCGAGTTTTTCACCTTGCGATCCGTGGTTGTCATTTCGTTGCACGTCCGCCGCAGTGAATTTGCGGCTGCAGAAGGCGTCATCACAAAAATGTCGCATGCATCCTGCGCCTGTGGTAGCGCCTTTGAGAATTGATTTGGTGCCGGAGCAGAAATCGACAATCCCGGTTTCAATTTATTCAAACGCCAGAAAAGTTGCGGAAATGGACGCAGGCTGGGTTCCAGATCGTCCCAAACGGCTTTGCGTGCTTCGGGCTGTAAGGAAAAGAACAGAAGGCAGAACTCATTCAATCGGGCATTGGCGATGATTTCAGAAAACTCTTCGTCCCGTAGAGCGGCCGCAGGAGATTCCAGTGCGACGACGGCAGTTTGAATCGTCGCAGGCGGACAAAACCGATGCTGTTTAATCTTGTGGCACGCGAGTCGATGATCAGACAAGGAAAGGTGGCGCCCATCGGCATCGACCAGCTTCCTTGCGCGCATGATGGCGAGCGATGCTTCCGATTGGAACGATAGATTGTTGGTTGACTGATTCACGGGTGCGAAACTCTTCTTACGCTGCCAGTAGAGGACTAATGTTGTTCATCAAATTGATTCAAGAACTCTTCGAGAGCCTTTTTGTTCAGTTCAATCACAGAAGCGTCCTGAAGCTGAAGAGCCTCCTCAAATCCATGAATCAGTCTTTCAAGATGCTTCTTCAGTTCGAGTGGCAGTTCACGGTACAGTCGATCGGCCTTCTTGAGCAAATGACGATTGGCCTGATTCTCGCGCGGGTCAGTCTTGAGACTCTGCAGATTCTGCAGTGCTTCCCTGAGTTGTCGGTCCGACATGTTTTTCGCATGGCGAGTGACAACGTGAGTTGCTTTCGTGCCTGACGCTGAAGCAACGGCTTCGACCTCAAGAATTCCGTTCAGGTCATAAGTGAATCGAATATCCACTTGCTGCCCCGCCGGACCACGTGGAATCCCCTTCAATTCGAATTCGCCAAGAAACAGATTGTCTTCTGTTCGCCGCCCTTCTCCCTGATACAGTCGAACGGTGACGCTCGTCTGGTTCGCGTCAATTGTCGAAAACTGCTCCACGCGGCTCACGGGAATCGTCGTGTTGCGACTGATCACCGGGAAGAAGTAACCACCTTTGACACTGCCAGCAATGTCTCTTGCGATCTCAACGCCCAGCGTAAACGGGGCCACATCCGTTACGACCATGTCGGTCACAGCTTTGTTCAAATGCACCAGGCCACCCTGAATTGCGGCACCCATCGCCACGACAAGATCAGGATCGAGTGTCGCGCGGGGTTCCTTTCCAAACATCTCCCGCAGCAAAGTCTGAATCTGTGGCATCCGCGTCGCTCCACCAACGATGATGATCTCATCGATTTGATGCCTTGTCAGACCCGCATCTGCGAGAGCTCGCTGCAATGGAAGCCTTGTCTTCGCTATCAGGCTGCTGGTCCATTCATTCAACTGACCAGCGGATACAGACACCTGTTCGCACGCTTCATTGATCTCTCCTTCGATTGTCGGGAAGCGAACGTTGGCCGTATCGCTGGTTGACAGTTTCCTTTTTGCCATTTCGCACTCGTGCAGCAGACGAGACAGCATCAGCGGATGACGCAATTCGGCGTGTTCAAAGTTCATTTGGCGAGAGATCAGAATCTGATTTGCAAGACTGCGGGTGAAATCTTCACCGCCCAGAAAGATTTCGCCGGCGGATGATCGAATCTCAAGCGTCGATTCGAACTGATCCAGAATCGAAACATCAAAGGTTCCGCCTCCCAGGTCAAAGACCAGTGCGACACGTTCCTGCTTCAGTTCATGCAGCCCGTATGCGATCGCCGCTGCGGTGGGTTCGTTGATAATTCGACGAACGCGAAAACCGGCGAGTTCTCCTGCGTGAATCGTGGCCTGCCGCTGCAGTTCGCTGAAGTAGGCAGGCACGGTAATGACGGCTTCTTCGATTGGCTGTTTGAGGAATTCGGCGGCATCTTCCTTCAACGATCGCAGGACCATCGATGAGAGTTCTTCCGCGCGGAATTCGCGATCAGCAATCGTGACTTTGCGATCCGTGCCCATCAGCCGTTTGAAAACCGTTGCACAGCGATCCGGGGCGACCACCTGCAGTTCTTTAGCGGCCCGTCCAACCAGGAGTTTTCCATCGTTGTCGATGCCGACAGCGGACGGAGTCAGGAATTCTCCGAGTGCATTTGGAATCAGTTGCGGACCTTCTGGTGAAAGCCATGCGACGAGTGAATTTGTTGTCCCAAGGTCTATTCCGACAATCATAAAGTCGCACTCAGATGAAAATCATCGGTCAGCAGGCTAATATCAGCCGACCTTTTATAGCGAGATCGAACTTGAGAGAGCAAGCCCTTGTGCATAAGTTCTTTCGTTTAACGGCGAGCCGCAGGCGGAAGCAAGCAGGATTCGCTTACGCCTGCGGCTCGCAGTAAGTCAAATGGTGCGAACCTTTCAAGTGTCGCCGTGTCTGGTAAGGCACTCCAACAGGAGATTTTCACGATTCCAGACCCCATGTGTCGGCGAATGCCGGGGATGGAATCTCTGCCAGAGTCGTTGAGTTCAGCTTCGTTGCGAACTCAGATGCTGGCAGTTCAATCCCGACACACGATGCATGACAAATGAACGACTGAGGCGGGCCATCGTTGTTGAAGCGGCGAGGCTGATGTATTCGCGGAATCAGACTGAATATTATCGGGCGAAGCTGAAGGCGGCGAAGCGACTGTGCAAGGGCTGGGTGAAGCCTGCCGAACTGCCGACAAACGCCGAAATCCGGGATGAGATTCAGCGAATGGCGAATCTGTTCGAAGGCAGTTCTCGCTTCGACCGTCTGCGGGAAATGCGGGTCGAAGCGCTGCGAGTCATGCGGCTTCTGTGTCGATTTCGCCCAAAGATCATCGGCAGCACTTTCACCAGGCATGTTCGACACGGCTCCGACATTGATATTCATATCTTTGCGGCCTCGACCGAACCGGTTGAGTCGTGCCTCGATGCAGAAGGCTTCGACTACCGCGTAGAACGCAAAGTCGTCCGCAAGCATGGCGAAGAGCGGATCTTTACGCATCTCCACATTCATGAGACCAGCGGGGTGAGACCAGCGGGGAAAGCGGGGGACCAGCGGGGCCACAGAATGTTTGAGTGGAGACCAGCGGAGCGGAGACCAGCGGGAGCGAGCAGACCAGCGGGGAGAGCGAGCAGACCAGCGGGGACACAGAATGTTTGTATCGAACTGCATGAAGAATGCAAGGTTCCTGTTGCCGGCCAAGCGGAACGAGTCTCTCTTGTATTCAGTGCTGCAGCACGGGGGCAGAGAGTTTTCCAGCGTCGAGATGACCGCTGCGCTCCCATCGAGATAGCCGCAGCAGAGAAGTCCATCCGACAGCGCAGCAGCGAATCGTACTCAATGAAGCCTGAACAACGGAGAACACTTGGCTCGTTGGGCTACTGTCAGTTCCGACCAGGAAGTGACAGGAAGCGACAGGCTAAACCGTCACCAGCAACTCACGGGTTTCCTGGCGAGTCCGGTAGCGGCGGGAACTGCCTTTCGGACGATGTTCGTCGATTCGCTGAGGCTGCCCGGCCACTACGCTGAACAGTCTGCCGAAATCTTTCACAAGTCGACACCAGATCTCCGCCGAGATTCCCAGGCGATCGAACAACGGAGCAAACTGTTTCGGCGTCGAACCGCGCTTGCCCGATCGAGTTTGAAATGGGGTCAGTTGAAATGGGGTCAGGAGTCAATAGCCAGATGGCCCGGAGGGTGCTGCGCACTATTGACTCCTGACCCCATTTCAAAAGCCCTCAGAAGGAACTGAAGGGCAGCACGCTAAAGGATAAGAAACGTTTCAAGTTCGCGAACCAGGCTTCTCCGATGGCGGCCGACGAACGTCAAAAACATTGTCGTGCGTTTCTGATGAAGGGATTCCAGAAGATGACGCCGACGAGCAGTGAATTCTGTGCCTACGGCCAGGCTTGCATCGAATTGGCGCGTGGGATGTTTCAGTTGCTGCGAGAACACAATGCCGTGCTCTTTGCCACTGCCATTCCACGCGGTTCAGGCAGAGCAACCGGGCCAGCAAAGGAAATGCTCCGAAAAGATAAGGTCTTCCTGCTGGAACGATTTTTCTACTTTCTGGAGGCGCAGAAGCAGAACGGTCTCCTGGTGATGGACGGAACAGAGAAAACACAGGACCGAAAATTCGTGCGGCAACTTGAGGGCTACTTCATCAAGACCAATACTGGCCGATACCGAAGCCAATGGATTGTGCCAACACCGTTCTTTGTGTCGTCTGATATGGCTTACCCGATTCAGGCTGCGGACCTGTGCATCTACTGCGTGAATTGGGCGTTCAGGTTGCCGACACAAGGGATGAATGAACCAGTCCGGGAAGAGATTCGACTTGAATTCTACGATTGGCTGCGCACGTTACAGTTTCGCGGCGATGGATACCGGGAGGGGATTCAGTACGAACTGTGGGGCATCTGCTATGTGCCAAATCCCTGCGCTCCAGGGAGGCAATAAAAAAGAGACAACGCTTTCGAGGCCACCCGAAGGTCTCCTCTAGGTCGAGTCTCCGATGTAAATATCGGTTATCAGGGCCGGAAAGTCAAGAAGTTTGAGTGTGAAGAATACATGTTGAGCCCAAAGGCAGGAAAAGGCCGGTACCTTCCGCTGGAACGGATATTCGCCGAAAGGCGAAACGCCGTGGGGCGACGTAGAATTTACGGCGTCAGGTGGTGAATGATTCGAGCTTGTTTGGTCGCTGGTCGCGGCGGGCCGCGAAGTCCTGCCCGGCAGGCAGGACCTACCTGGAACACAACTTTATGAACGAATCTGTTGTGGAAGATGCCGCGATTTCATGGTTCGCGCAGATCGCATACACCGTTGGCCACGGACCGCATATCGCTCCTGGTGAACCCGGCGCGGAACGGAGTTCGTTTGCGAATGTGATTCTTGAGGGACGGCTGCAGGACGCCATTCATCGGCTGAACCCGTTGATTCCTCAGGATGCACAGGAGGACGCGCTGCGCAATTTGCTGCGGCTGGAAGCGTCCACATTCGTCGGAAGCAATCGTGCATTCCACAAGATGCTGCTGATTGTGTCGGACGGGCTCCAGGCTCGCATAGGATCGCTGACAGCGAATCAGGAATGGTTTAAGGTCTGGAGAACCGTCGATGGCGCTGGAGACGCGCCACGGGCCTCACTGGAACTGGAGGTGCTGGTACGGGGTGTGTTCGACAAACGCCGGTTCCTGGATCTGCTGCAGCACTTCATCGTGTTCGAAGAAGACACCGACAGCGACCGACTGCACAAGATCATTGCCGTTTACCGGGAATGCTGAGACAACTCGCCGGACGTCGGACGTCGGAGGCCAGTTATTCATTCGGAGTCCGGTCCAGAACGACATCGTCTTCAGACTTCAGCACGTTGATCGCATTCAAATAGAAATCTGAAAACGCCCCTGCCCGCTGGATGTTTTCCTCCAGAAACGGCAGACGAGTCAGATAGTCAGCCTCAGTGACTCTCTGAATTGCGTTCTGCAATTCCAGTTCAGAACTACAGCAAATCATCCCGCGCGGATCAAAAAAATGTCCGATATCCGGAGCACCCCAATAGATAGGCAGACTTCGACAGAGAAAACTGTCGATCAGCTTCTCGGTGAAGTATCCCGGGGTCCGTGAGTTCTCAATGCAGACTGAGAA
>CAMAVB010000088.1 GCA_945861465.1 Candidatus Kuenenia stuttgartensis | reverse complement strand
AGCACGTCGAAGCACGCGCTGGAGCGATGCCGGGTGTTGGCAGGATGACGGCGGGCGAGTCGATTCGGTCGGAGTTGGCCTAAGGACGAAAGAAGTCGGCGTATTGAAGTCATGGCCACGGGGGGTGATCCAGAAACAAGGGTGTAAGGACCGTTCGAGAAAAAATTGACCGCATCCTCCTCTCCCCTGGCAAGGGGAGAGGGCAGGGTGAGGGGTATAAAAAGAGACAGTTATTTCTCGAACGGTCCTAAGCGGAGCAGGAAGTCATCGGTTCAATAGTGAATACAGCAAAATGTGAACGGAACGTTGTGGTGCGTTGTGAGAGCGTAATCGGCGCAATTCAACGGGAGTTGGAGGAGTTGCATTTGAGGACAGGAGGTCAGCGCTGTGAAGAATTTCATTGCTTTGGAACCAGCGAAGTTCCCCTCATCCGGCCTGTCGGCCACCTTTTCTCCCCCTTGCCAGGGGGGAGAAGGGACTGGTTTGGCAGCTGGATTGCTCCGGCGTGCGGTGACTTTGTGGCCTCCGGAGATCAATGCGAAATCCGGGTTACACAAAGCGCAAGAATTCCTTCAAGTTTTGTCGGAATGATTGAATCGGGATCTCGTCGGCCGATGCCGTGAAGGATTTTGAGTCGCTTCAGAAACAGCGAACATCGCCCCCTCTCCCACGATTTGTTTGCGATTCTCCCATGATGATTCTGTGCAGTGGAGTCGCGAACAAATTGGCCGGGAGAGGGCAGGGTGCGGGGGCGTTTTTCGCACATTGTCATACTGGGCGCCCCCCTCATCCGGCCTGTTGGCCACCTTCTCCCCCGATTTCGGGGGAGAAGGGACTAATGCCGTTTCCAGTCACTTCTTCATTTCGGCGGGGTCGGTTGGAGGTCCCAGGTTCGCAGAGCCAGTCCGCGTTTTGGCGTTTCAAACAGCATTCGAAACTGGGTGTCATTCGGAGTAAAAAAGATTGCCGGTCGAAGAACCCCGCTGGTGCTCGTCAACCAGGGCTCATTCTTCAGCATTCCAATTCGTTCTCCCGTTTCCACCAGCCATACGGCAAGATTGCCGTCCGCGTCGGCACTGACTCCGATCCGACCGTCATGACTCAGTGCGATCGATCGCACGAGCGAACGATGGAGGTGAAGGGATTTCATCGAACCATCCAGACGTGTCCTGATGCGTACAGATCCATCGTCATGTCCGGAAATGATTCGTTGACCATCATCGCTGAACCGAACTGCTCCGGCAGAGTTTCCGTAATCGGCAATCGTGTCCAGGATTCCGGTCTTCAGATTCAATTCGACCAGCGTTCCGAACTTGCCACCAGCCACGATCGTATTTCCATCCGGCGACCATGCCGCACAATCAGCCAGTCCTGGCAGCAGAAAGCTCTGAAGCGTTGAATCTTGGTTGACCAGATCGACGACATAGAGTTGCTTCTCGCCGGTCCACGCGAGCTGTCCGGAATCCGGAGAGAACTCCAGCACATCGATCAGCGGAACTTTGCTTTCGAAATTGGCGGCTTCGGGCTGCCGCAGGATGATTTCAGTATTTTGCCGCAGCAGGAAAATGCCATTCTGCCGGCGTACCCACGCCACAGATTTCTGGTCAGGTGAAATCGCCACGGCGGTGACAGGCCCCACATTTGGTGGTGACAGCGTGGACCAGGGACCGAGACCTTTCAGCGCAGGAGACATTCGCTGGTCAATCGGTTCTGCGGCCTGGGACGCGGTGGATTGTTGCGACCGTTGAGTCTTCAGCAACAGATCTGCCCGCCAAATCGATCCGTCGCTTCTCCCTGCCACGACAAAGCGACCGTCCGAGCTCCAGGCCAGGGCCGTTTCGTCAACTGGGATTGGCGATTCACCCTGATTCGCATCATTCACGTCCCCTGCAACTCGTGGCATCGCTCGCAGTTCGCCGCCGTAGGCCGTGGCCACGATCCAGTCGTCAGAAATGGCAACGGACGTGATGGGGGAATTGGAAGCGTGCCAGCGATCACTCAAGGCAATTTGCGGTGGTTTTCCCGAGGACGAATTCAGGAATCCGCCCTGAGAACCGGAAGCATTGTTGCTGTCACTTCCGGTCGGCAGCAAAACGGAAGCGACTGACCACGTCGCTATGTCTCCGGCGACAAGACCCGCGACCAGCAGCTTCGAATCGCTGCTCAGCTGAATGCACTCAGCATCATCGACTCCAATCAGGTCGCAGACGGGCTTGTCATCATCAAAATTGAACATCTGCAAACTCGTGCCACTTTGGAGCATTCCGACGAGCTTGTTTTTGCCAGGCACCCACATGAACTTGATCGCTGTCACCAACACCTCCACAGAGCGTCCGGAAAACGGTGGAAAAAAGTCGGCAACCCAGATCGAATTTGTGCTCACCTGTGCGGCGAGCTGCCTTCCGTCCGACGATCTGGAAAGCCACAAATGACGACGGGCTGCCGGGAGTTCAGTAACTCGCCCCGTTTCAATCTCAATCACCTGCACATTTTCGTAGCGTGCACCGCAGGCGAGCCATTTGCCGTCGGCGGAGAACTCCAGTGATTCAATCGTCGTGAGTTGGCCTGGCAGCTCAAAAAGTCGTTCGCCCGTTTGAAGATCGTAGATCAGCGGGGTTGCCACATTGCTGACGGGGTCCTTCGCACCCCCGGTTGCCAGCAATCGCCCATCCGGACTGACAGCCAGCGCATGGAGAGAGGCAACACCGGTTGGAATCGTCCGGATGAGTTTCGAAGATTGCAGATCGACGATGTAAACGTTGCCGTCCCCGCCGACGACCGCAGCATGGGTTGAGCCGGGGATGATCCGCACTTCATGAAGGGGAGCAGAGACTGTCAGCAGCCTGCGAAACGACCGATCCAACTCCTGACGCAGCATTTGCCATTCCGGCCGCATCTCCGCCTGCGGATCGGATTGCTTCAGACGTTCGAGCGATTCATTGCCTTCGGCAAATTGCCGTTGCTCCCAGGCCGTAAACGCTTCGCGAATTCCCGACTTCCACGCAAGTCCCTGGAATCGCATTTTCTCTGCCTGAGCTGCTTTGAGGTACTCATTGGCCAGGCGCTGTGCATGCCAGGCTTCTCCGGCTTGCCAGAGACTGACTCCCGTCCCCAGGAGCAGACTCGTCACGATGCACAGTCCGACAACCATGATGCGGCGATGCTGGCTGATGATTTTGCGAAGGCGATATCCGGCGGTTGGGGGATACGCCAGAACTGGCTCGTTATCCAGATACCGCTGCACGTCAGCCGCCGTTGCATTGGCCGACTCGTAACGGCCGTTGCGATCCTTATCGAGGGCTTTCATCACGATCCAGTCGAGTTCACCACGAAGCTGCTGGCTGAGTTTACGCGGGTCCGCCTGGCGGCAATCCGAAACCGTGGACAAAACTTTTGCATCGAGTGTGCTGACTCGCGTACTGGGGCGTGGCGGATCCACTTCGCGAATCATTCTCCGCATTTCGTCAAGGCCAGCGTTGCAGAGCGTGTCAGGTTTGAAGGGCGTGTGGCCGGTGAGGATTTCGTAGAGCAACACACCCAGTGAATAGATGTCGCTGCGGGTATCAACATCAATGCTGCTTTCCCCAGCCTGCTCGGGACTCATATAGGCGGGCGTCCCGACCAGCTCACCAAAACCCGTATGGAACGTTGCTTCCGTCAGCGACTGTCCGATCGCTTTAGCCACGCCGAAGTCGATCACTTTGGGCACGGCCGTGACGTCATGCACTTCGATCAGCACGTTACTGGGCTTAATGTCGCGGTGGATCATGCCTTTCTGGTGCGCGTGCTGAATCGCCTGACAGACCGTGACAAACAGCCGCAGTCGTTCGCGAGTATTGAGTTTTTGCCGATCACAGAATTCGGTGATGGGAGCACCTTTCACGAGCTCCATCACGAAATAGGGTCGCCCCGCATCGGTCGCTCCGGCATCCAACACCCTGGCGATGTTGGGGTGATTCATCAGGGCCAGCGCCTGTCGTTCGGCCTCAAATCTTGCCACAACCTGCTGCGTATCCATGCCCGGCTTGATGACTTTCAGAGCCACCATACGACGCACGGGCATCTTTTGCTCGGCCCGATAGACGACACCCATGCCTCCTGAGCCGATCTGCTCCAGCAGACTGTACGGGCCGATCTGAGTACCGGGTTTCTCGATGACCGGCAGGATGAAGCTGCCCACGTGACCTGTCGCGGGCTGCTGCAAAAAGCTGCCCGCCTTGCCGAAAGCATTCATTAATGCCTCAACTCGGTGTCGCAGTGCCGAGTCCTCGGAGCAAGTCTCCTTCAGGAAGGCAGCACGCTCCGCATCATTTTCCAGCTGCACTGCGGCAATAAACAGGTCGCGTTCGTTCACGGTCAGGCCCTTTCTTGTGTACCTCGACATCATCAATGCGAAATCGGTGCCCTGCGAGCGCAGAGAATCTTTCGGCAATGACCATTCATTCTGAACCTCGCCTAACTTTTCTCCCGATGCAGTGTTTCAAAGAGCCAGGCACGCGCAAAAGCCCACAGCAGGTCGGCCGAACGGGGTGAAATTCCCAGGACTTCAGCTGCCTGGTCGCCAGTCAGGCCGGCAAAGAATCGAAGTTTGACAAGTTTCGCAGCCTGAGGATCCGCGATCGACAATCGTTCCAGGTGCTTGTCGAGCTCCAGCAGATCCTGTGGCGGTTCGACTCCGACGTTGAGCGCCTGATCCAGTTCGATCCGCACGTGCTGTCCGCCGTGTTTCACTGACTGCCGGCGGCGAGCGTTCTCCACCAGAATTCGCCGCATCGCCTCGGCCGCAGCCGCAAAGAAATGCCCCCGCGAGTCCCAGGATTGTGCCTGTTCAACATCGACCAGCCGGAGATATGCGTCATGCACCAGAGCCGTTGCCTGCAGCGTCTGGCCGGATACTTCCTGAGCCATTCGGGCTGCGGCCAGCTTCCGCAACTCATCGTACACGAGCGGCAACAGTTGCTCGGCAGCCAACGGATCGCCGGATTCGATTTGCGACAGGATGTAGGTAACGTCGGACATCCGGCACATCGTAATCGTTGGCCAGTCACTGGGACAGGCAATCGTTCGTGAGTTGCGTGCAGCTATTCAACCATGAAGTTCGGAGCGGGAAAGTCGTCCTCGTCCGCTGCATCACCCTGATCGGTGGCGTCCTCACCCGCTTCGTCTTCAAGCGTCAGCAGGTCGTCGGATTCCAGGTCGTCCAGCGCCTGTTCCATCGCCTCAGTATCTTCTGTGGGATCGAGCATCTGGTCTTCAGTCAGTTCCGTCAGCTCCGGCGGTTCGACTTCGTCGTCACGCGACTCGCCGCCCAGGTCGTCATTGGCTTCGTTGCGCCCACGCAGGATCAAACGGATGGGAACTTCCTGAAATGGTGTCACTTCACGCAGAAACCCCAGCAAATAACGTTTCCATGATTCGTCCAGCAGCGCGGGCTCGTTGCACTTGAGCACAATCGTGGGCGGCGCGCCGGCGACCTGCGACGCGAAGAAAATCTTCGGGCGACGGTTGGATCGAATGCAGGGCGGATTCCTGTCGATCGCCTGCCGGACGGCCTTGTTCAGTCGTCCAGTCGTGATTCGGGCATTGGCCTGCTTGTACACAGACCTCGCAAGATTCAGCAATTTGCGAACGTTCTTGCCGTCTTTCGCCGTGATAATCGCGATCGGAACATGTCGCATGGAAACGAACGCGGTGGTCAGGTATTTCGACCATTTGTCGGTCGTCATTTCCTGTTCCAGAGCGCAGTCCCATTTATTAATCACAAAGATGCAGGGTTTATAGTGTTCGCTGATTTCTTCGACCAACTGTTTATCGACTTTTGAGATCGTCTCCGTCGCATCGAAAAACATCAGCACCAGATCCGCCCGACGAATGCTCCGCTGGGCGCGGACAAGTCCGTAAAACTCAATGTCGTTCGCGAGGCTTTTTTTCTTGCGAACGCCGGGCGTGTCGATCGCGACAAACGCCTTGCCATCGACTTCGAATCGAATGTCAATGCTGTCTCGAGTCGTGCCTGCAATTTCACTGACGATCACACGCTCACTTTGAGCCAGTTGATTGATGAACGTGCTCTTGCCGACATTTCTGCGTCCCACGACCGCAATTCGCATATCGGCGGGCTTGAGCAGCTGATCGCCTTCGGCGGTTTCCGTTGGTGCGGCTGCGGGCAGTAATTCGACGATCTTTTCCACAAGTTCGTATCGATTCCGATTGGCTTTCACGCTGGTCGTGATAATGGGCGCGTTGCAGAGCTGCAGATACGACGCAGCTTCAAGGTCCAGTTTGGTCGAATCACACTTGTTGACGACCAGCAGGGTTGGTTTGCTCATGCGCCGCAGTCGGTCAGCAACCTGTTCGTCCAGCGGCGTGAGGCCGGCTTTGGCATCGACAACAAACAGCATCAGGTCGCATTCATCAAGTCCAGTCTGGATTTGGCGCTCGATGTCTGCAGACAGATCGTCGCTGTCCACGATCCCGATGCCGCCAGTATCGACAAGTTCGAAGTAGCGCTCATGTTTGTGCATGATCCATGTGACGCGGTCGCGCGTGACCCCGGCGGTCGGATCGACAACGGAAATCAGTCGTTCCGCCAGCCAGTTCAGCAGCGAGCTTTTTCCGACGTTCGGGCGACCGACGATCGCCACTTTCGGAATTCCCATGATGCTGTGCCTTCAGTTCTGACGAGATCTACGTACGATTTTACACTGTGTTTGTTTCAGGATAAGGTATCGAGATGTCGTTGCAGGTTCATTCCATCACTGGATAATCCTTGCGATTTTCCGGAGAACGCGGCTGTTTCGGTCGTGTTTTCGCAAGTGACGTCGCTCCATCGACTCGCATTCCGGCGGGCCGCCCTGGAAAAAATAACTCCGCACGGCATCGACCTGAATGGAAAGTGAGTACACTCATGCGAGGTCAAAGCTCGATTTTGGGTAGGCCGGATGCTTGATCCTGTCAATGGACAATGGGCTGCAGGACCAGTTTTGTGTCACAATACTTTTCAGATGAGTCAGTGAATGCGTGCTCCGATTCTCGATCGCGAAGAATACATCGAACAGGCATATTTCTTTCGGGTGTATCGCGAACGGCTGCAGGAAAACGTGCCGTCGCAGGAAATCCTCCAGACGATTCAGGAAGAAATTCTGGCGACCACGCGGTTGCCGATGGCGATCGATTTTCTGCGGACGGAGATCCTGCACAGCGGTCGCATCAGTGACGCCATGCAACGGTTACCCCACTATTTCGCTCAGTTTCAGACATTTGTCATTCAGCGTGCCGAAGATGATGAATCCCGCTTCGAACAGGTCATTGCGTTGAAAATTCTGGAGAGTGAAGCGGCCTATCGTGCCCGTACGCCAACACCCTCCGGGATGTTCGTGTACCAGTTTGAATGCATTGCCCGAAACCGCCTTGGTTACACAGAGGGCCTGAGGGCAATGGCGCAGGACCCGCTGTACTCCGACGACTGGACAGAATGGATTGTACGTCTGAGCAATGAACTGGGCAGCAAAGAACTTTCTGAGGTTGTTTATCTGGCATCTCAACATTTCCAAAATCGGCGCACGACGCGCGGCACACAGAAGACGGTCGAGTCCGAAGCTGAAGCCGCAACCGCGCCGAAAATGCTGTTCGGCGATCAGGAAGGCCGCATCGCCAAGGCAAACATCGGACGCGATCCGCTGTACTTTTTCGCCGCGTTGCAACGTCAGCTGGACTATCCTGCGGTGCCTCGGTCTCTCCGCGTCGATGACACTCAGAAGCTACCTGCATTTCTCGAAGCACGCCTCAACAAGATGGAACAGCGCCTGAAAATTGTCGAAATGGAATCCAAAGGCGGCATCGACCTCAATCAGTTTTACAAGAAACCTGACGAATTCGAGGCTGAATGACCAGGTTGGCATTGGCACGATTCATTGAAATTTCATATTTGAAATTTGAAATACAAAGCGTGGGGCGTTGCCCACGCGGTTAAACGAATGTGGCATCGGCTACGGCTGCGGGGCGAAAATGGCGATTTGCGCGGCATCAGCCGCATTCCAGACGCGCACAGAGCCATCTTCGCCGCCGGAAACGACAACTGTACCATCGGGTGTCGTGGCGGCACGATAGACGTAATCAGTGCTGCCCGTGAATTCTCGCGCGGGCTGGCCGTTGCTTGCCGTGTGGAAGAACACGCGTTTGTCGCCGCTGCTGCTCACAAAAAGATCCTGCAGACCCACATACTGCAGCGACGTCACCTGTCGCGTGTAGGTCGCAATTGTCCGAGCCTGCTCACCCGTTTCCGCGTTCCAGACTTTAATCGCATTGTCTGCCCCAGCGCTGGCGAGCGCCGTGCCGTCACCCTTCCATGAAACATCCATGACATGATGTGTGTGACCTTCAAACGCTCGCACAAATTCACCGCCGGAGACGTTGAATACTTTCACAAACTTGTCGGCCGCGGCCGAGGCCAGAAACTTGCCGTCCGGAGAGAATTCAAGCCCATACACAGTGTCGCTGTGCGCATCCGGAAACTCACGGACTAACGTTGAGTCGGCGACGTTCCAGATTGTGAGCTGACCGGATCGGGACGCTTCGCCGCCACCTGCCGCAAGCAAACTGCCGTCCGGGGAGAACGCCAACGAGACGACGCGATCAACAAACACCGATTCGCCGCCGTCCTCGGAACCACCGAGAGTCGCCGTCACTTGCCATTCGGGAAACGCGGAACGTGCCACGATTCTGTTGTCGGCCGTGGAGATCAGTACGGTCGTGGCTGCGGCTTTCATGCTGGATGCAGTTGAACCGAGTTGGGTGCCTGGCAGTACATCAATCGCCGCGCCATCGACAGAGTTCCAGACTCGGAGTGTGCCGGAAGCATCGGCGGTGACTACAAACCGTCCGTCACCGATCATGCCGGCAAATGCAGACACAACTGCCGCTGCGGCCGGGGCCTTACGCTCTTCAACGACAGCATTTGCGGCAGTCGCTTCTGCAGTCGAGGCTTCGTGCTGTTGCTTTCGTTCGCCGCCGCGTTGTTCGGCTCGCACGATCGCCTGAGTGGCAAAATCGACGGACTTCCTGGCAATATTGAGATCCGAATCTGCCTTCACGAGGGCGTCCTTTGCGGCAGCCTCCGCTTTTTCCGCTTCCGTGACGGCTGTCTTCAGAGCTTCATCATCTGTCTTTGCCGCCAGTGCCGTCTTGGCCGCTGCAGTTGCGGCAACGGCAGCATCGTATTTTGTTTTGGCCTCCGCTTGCGGCGGAGTAAATTTCTCGACTTCTGCTTTCGCTTTGGTTTCCGCTTCCTTCTGAGCGACAACTTCCTTGTCATTTTCGTCGATCTGTCCTTTGATCACGTTGACACGGGCATCCAGAATTGCTTTTCTCTGTTCGGCCTGCTTGAGATGCCGCTGAGCGCTCAGGTCAGCCGTTAAGACAGCGATCTGCTTCGCATCTTTTGGTGACCACAGCGAAACTGTATTGTCGGCCAGCACAAAGACGGCTCGATCCGTGGCTGAATTGAAATCCAGTGCCGCAATGTCGGCAGGCAAATCAAAGCGGTTCACCTGAGTCGCATCCTCGACCTTCCAATTCTGCACCGTCCGCGTTCCGGCGACTGTGAGGAGCACGGAACCGTGTCCGCTGATTTTCTGAATCGGGCCAGCGTCTGACTTTATCTCCGCAGCGACAGCGACGACGCCGGTATCGACCGCAATCGTGAGCAATCGAACGCTGCCGTCGGCCAGCAGTGCAGCGATCTTTCCACCTGTGAGTTCGCCGCTGAGCATCGTGATGGCGGCAGGTAAGGGCTCGGACTTGTGTGCCGTCTGCAAGTCGGAATTGCGAACAACCACGATTCGTGCGTCGGCAGTTGCTGCGACAATCCATTTCGGCTCTGCCTGGAAAATGCTGAGTGCCGAAACCGCCTGCCCGTCAAGTGGCACTGTTCCGCGTTCCGCACCGGTGAGCGAATTTGCGATGACGAGCCCTCTGGAGGCGATGGCCATACCGACTTCCAGGCGATCCGCTGCCGGAGTCCATGCCTGCACGTCGGCTGGTATCGACCATGAACCTGAATGACCGCTCACGTTCCGCTGCCACAGTTTGACGTTGCGATATCCGGACGTCGCGACCATCGGCTCAGTCGGATGAAACGCGATCGCGTGAACATAGTCGCGATGAGCCATTCCGGCAGGTCCGGCACTGGTGGAGGAAACAAGCGCGGGATCGATCAGGGAACCAACCGCATCCCGGCGTGCTAAATCGTAAATGCTCACATGATTGGCGCGTCCGGCGGCAATGAAACGTCCGGCGTTGTCAATATCCAGTGAGTAGACGCCCTGCAGACGCGGGTTGATAGGTTGCCAGTTCATGGCTTTGGTCGTGGACACAGCGCCGGCTTTGGCACCTTCAATGATCCATTGGCGCAGGATTCCGAGTTGATTTGGATTGAGTTCTTTTGCCTGGCGATCGTTGGGCATCGGCGGCATGACAGGTTCTTCACCACGACTCGCAAGTTTCAGCAGAAGGCTCTCGTCTGGTTTTTCCGGAACGACTGCCGGTCCTGTGCCACCGCCTTTGAGAATGGCGGCAATGTTTTCGAGGACCAGGTCCCCTTCGGAGACGGTGACATTGTGGCACGCGATGCAGTTGGCCTCCAGGATCGGATAGACATCGCGTTCAAATTCCACCGGACGCCCCAAGGCAACTGCTTCGGCGGTGATTGGCTTCAGTTCGTCGGCGATTGCCGCAGAACTGCAAATCAGAGTGGCAAGGCTGGCAAGTATTGTGAATTTGATCATTGGTTTTCGCTTTGTCGCAGTTCGCACGCTGCCGAGGCAGCTGTTCGATGTAAAGTTTGCAGATATCAGACGGATCAGTCAGATCCGTCTGATTGAGGAATCCAGCTTTGCTACTCAACAACCTTCAACGCTACCGGAACATCGGTTGACGCCATCCGTCCATTAAAATCCCCGGTCGCGCGGATCACAATATTTGCCAAATCACCGACGGTGGCATCAGCGGCGGCGGTGATTGTGAGTGTGCCTTCCGTCTGATCGGCGGCCACATCGACAGCTTCAGCCGTCAGCCCGGTCACACCTTCCGGCAGCACCAGAGTCAGTTTCAGATTTGCAGCGAAGTTGTTCTTACGCGCGATGGTCACCTTCACGGGTACAGAAGCACCTCGTTTAATCGCACCGGCATCAGGAACGGCTGCCGTGAGTTTCGCAGGAGCCGCGTGAATCTTGATCACCAATGGTTCCGAGATCACTCGTACATTGACATTATTTGGTTTCGATGCCTCTTCGGCTTTCTTCAAGACTTCGTCTGCTGCGGCTTTCGATTGTGTTGCGGTCTCCACGGCTTTCTGAGCAACCGTCAGCGCGGCCTGCGATGTTTCGACGTCCTTCGTCTTGTTGACGACTTCAGTTTCCGCGACAGTTTTTTCTTTTGCCTTGGTCGCCTCGAGTTCCTTTGTCGCAACAACCTGCTTTGCGAGTTCAGCCGCAGCGATGTTGAGTGTGTCCAGCTTCTTTGCCACTTCATCGGCTGCTGCCGAGGCGTCCTTGACTGCCAGAATCGCGACGTTGATTTCATCCACTGAGCTGTTCACAGTGGCATTGACCGTTGCCAGTTTTGCCTGGACCGCAACGAGCGCTTCGATGGATGTCTGCTGCTCAGCCACGGCCTTCGAAAAGTCGTCCCGCAACTTTTGCTGTTGGGTCGCATACGTTGCGAGTTCAGCAGTGATTGTCTTCACCTGTTCCGTCAGCGTGACCACCTTCTGTTGCGCGTCTTTCAATCCGGCATCGACTGTTGCGACTGCGGATTGTTGTGCAGCAACCGTGGCTTCTGCTTCAGTGACTTTCACTTTGGCGCGATCAGATTGCCACGGATTCCGGCGATAGGGGACAGCCGCCGTACCTTGCACCAGGATTGTACTGGTTGATGGCGGTGCGTTTTCCTTGAAGTAGATTCGTGCCACAATGCGTGTTTGACCGGGTTCAATCGCTACGTTCGGGGCATCCACTTCGCCTGGGATGCCGTAGAAACTCAGATCGACCTTGCCGTCGAATCCGTTACGTTTTTCAATACGCACCGGGACCAGTAACTGCTGATCCTGGCTGAATTCAGCATTCATCGCATCGACCACAATCGTAAATGGCTGTTCGTCTTTCATCACCCCGGCGACAAGCGACTCTGTCAGACGGGCCGTGCGCGGCAGTCCGTTAATGGGATCGTGAACCAATGTCGCGACCTGGGCCGCATGTTTGACAGGACTCTCTGCGCTGCCGCTCTGACCGACGATCTGAATCGGTGCAAGCTGTTCTGCCGCATCGATTGCGGCAGTCAACACGAGCTTTGCTGTCGTCTGGCCGGGCCCGATCACTGACGGTCGGCACGTGATGCCTGCGGGAAGGTTCTCGGCCATCAGTTGGATGGCATCGGCATGACCATCACGGCGATACGCATACACGTTCAGTTCATAGCTTGCGCCTTTGCGGAGACTCACCGCGCCACTGGTCGCCGGGGCTTTCCCGTCAGCGGATGGGAACGCATCAAATACAACAAGGCTGAAGTCGGCTTTGGGAGGCCTCACGGACAGTCGATAACTGAGCCTTGGATCACCACGTGTGTCGCCGTAGCGGTCACGCAATCGAATTCGATACGTGCCATCTTCAGGCACGTCCAGACGAAAAGACGGATCATCGCTGAGCGTCGGCAGATCAGCTCCGCCGGGATTCTGTTTATCGTCATCTTCGGTCGCGAGGCGGTTGTACGTCATGGTCCCGTCCGCGTTCGTAATCACCCGTTCGATCAGCAGCAGCGGATCGGCAATGGAACCCAATCGTTGAGCGAACACTTCTGCCACCCATGCTTCGCCCTTTTTGGCATCGAAGCGAAAAATGTCTTCGTCCGATCTCTCGGCAAAGGCACCCATCGCTTCAAATGGAGGCGTCGCTGGTTGATCAGGTGTTTCTGCTGCCTCGGAAATTGACGCGCGATCAGCCCGACCGACACGAACCAGATTGCCCTCGACCGCGTTCCACCAGAATGAATCTGCAAATGCGGCCGTTGCAGACGCACCCACAGGATTGTGGTCGATACCGGGGGCGATCGTCATTTGCTGCTGAAATACAGTTTGCCCGTTCAACCTGCGTTCCGTCGGGAGCCCGTGCGGCAGATGGCGACCGTAAACGGTCACGGAAGTCGGCTGATTCGTCACAACCAATGCCGGGCTTACCCAATCTACCAGCGGGCGGGAATCGAACGACAGTCGATACACAAACTGTTCGCCGCCACCGTAAACCGTATCCTGAACGCGGACAATCAATTCTTCGTCGTTAGCAGCAGTAAATACAAGTGATGCTTCCTGCGCGAGGATCCTGCGAGATTCTGCCAGGCGGCGACCAGACGCATTAAACAGTTGCAGCAACGGCTGCAGCGGGGAATCGATCTTTTCAGCTTCCGAGCGGACGACCAGAGTCTGTCCTGCCTTGACTGAGACGCGATAGAAATCCACATCCGTGGCACCATTGATGCGTGCGTTGATGATGGTTTCCATTGTCACCGGCGTCGCCTGAGCCAGCATGTTGTTCGGTTCGACTTCGGCAGCTTCCGGCAGCGAATCGACGCGAAACATCCGCGGATTGCTGATCCCGAACAGACCGCGAACACGGACGTCGTAAAGCCCGGTCGGTACATCTGCGGCGACAGTGACGGTAAACGTATTGGCCACCGGATTGCCGTTCGCGTCCGGTTTCTGCACGGCGGTGATCCCCGGATGCGCGAAGACCATTCGATCAAGCTCATCCAGATCTGTGCCGCCACCAACCGTCAGATCGACGTTGGTGCCTTGCTGTCCTCCCGGGGGAAACACGGATGTGATACGCGTTTGCGGCAGCTGTGCGATTGCCTGTTGGCCTGTGATGGTCACAACAGCGGCCAGAATAAATCGAATCCCAGTCATGGTGCTGGTTCCTGGGGAATGTTTTGAGGCGGGGTGGATTGAGTGGAGGATTCAGGACCAGTGCAGAAATAACTGTCGTCTTCCGGACGTGGAGCACGTTTTTAACGTGCTCGGCACGATGGAATCGTGCCCCACGTATTTCTGTCTCAGTCCTTATTGCTGATCGTTGCAGTGCGTTTCAATGATTGAACTGAAACTCTTTCGTGTTGATCAGCGCCCAGACGATGTCTTCATAACCGCCGCGAACGTTGGCTTCGTGGCTCTTAAGATAACCTGTAGCAACTTGCAGTTCTTCGACGTTCGGTTCACGAGCGAATACCCAGCGATAGAGTTCTTTCACGCGATCTTCGTTTGCGCGTTCAGTTTCGGCGGCAAACCGTGCGGTGCGGGCTCCGTCGCGGGAAATTTTGTCCTGAATTTCTTTACCATTCAGCAGATGCAGACTCTGAGCCAGGTTCGCATCCATGCTGCGTTCGCATTCACAGGCAGTGTCACCCTTTGGCTGTCCGAAGACCTGCAGAAAGTATGTCGAATTCGATGCATCCGCCAGCTGCAGAGCTTTTGTCCCGGCTGGCATTCCGCCAAAACCTTCTGCCGTGTCAGTCACCTGATGAAATGCATCGTACAACACTTCGGCACTCAGACGACGCGGGTAATACCGCGAGAAATTCTGCTTGTCGTTGCCATTAAAATCATTCGGAAGCGCGCTCAATTGATACGTTCGCGAACGACAAATCGTGCGCACGAGATCTTTCAGGTCAAAACCGGACTGAATGAAGTGCGATGCCAGCGCGTCCAGCAGCTCCGGATTCGAAGGGGGATTTGTGGCGCGCATATCGTCTTCCGGTTCAACGATGCCGCGGCTGAAGAAATGCTTCCAGTAACGGTTCACCAGCGATTTTGCAAAGAACGGATTTTGCGGATCACTCATCCAGTCCGCCAGCTTCACGCGCGGATCACTGTCGGCCGGTATGTCGTATGCCGGCGTGCCAAGCCCTGTTGGTTTCAGTGTTTTGCCTGATCGCGGATTGCTGGCTGTCGCCACTCCTTCGTTATGGAACACACGACGATCTCTTAACGCCGCAGACGCATTCGGAATCGTTTTCTTGCCCACGCGACCATAAAAAGCCGCCATGCCGTAGTAATCATCCTGACTCCATTTCTCAAACGGATGATGGTGGCAACGCGCACACTGGATCCTCAAGCCAAGAAACAACTGGGCAGTGTCTTCGACCTGTTCTTCGGTGCTGTCCACATCACGGAACCAGGTCACTGCAGGGTTGATTTGTGGATCACCAGACGCAGTGATGATTTCGCGAACGAACTGATCGTAAGGCGTGTTGTCATACATCTTGCCCCACAGCCATTGATGAAAGAGCATCGTGCCAGGAGTATCTTCGCCGTTTTCCTTGTGGTTTCGCAGAACGAAGTTCCACTTGTTGGCGAATTGATCCGCATAGGCCGGACTGTCCAGCAGGCGATCGATCAGGCGATCTCGCTTATCCCCCGAAGCGTCGGCGAGGAACGTTCGCACTTCCTCATCGGATGGCAATGTGCCGGCAATGTCCAGTGACACACGTCGCAGGAACGTTGCGTCATCACAGATTTCGGATGCCGGAATGCCGAGTTGTTTCAGTTTTCCGAAGACCGCCGTATCCACCAGATTAACAGGCTCAGGCATTTTTGACGTGTCAGCACCCAGGGGAACGGTCGCTCGAAACGTGGCAACCTGTCCCTGATACCGAGCCATGATGGCGACCTGGCCGGATAGATCGAGCGTACTCACAAGACCTGTTGTTGAGCATTCGGCCATCTCCGCTTCATTCGGTTCAAACAACGCCATGCGCGTGACATCTTCGCTGGTACCATCACTGTAGGTTGCAATCACGGCAATCTGTTGCTGCGACTTCTGCGCCATCGTACGCGTCTCCGGAACACAGCGAATGCCGACGACGTACGGATCGGTGTCGGCACCATATGGCATGCCTTGTTCGATCCATTGCACCAGCAGATTGTATTCGTTACTCCCGGTTTCCATCCGTTTGCCGCCGCCATGTGGACTGCGTCCGTTCGCTTTCTTCAGCAGCAGACTTTCGCCTGGGATGGCAGGGAAGATACGACGACCGCGAGATTCTTTGCGGAGGAATTCGAAATCATCCGCAGGATAGAATCCCAGCAATGACAGTTTGAACCCGTTTTGCCCGCCGGACTTGCCGTGACAGCCACCCCCGTTGCATCCCAACTTTGTGAAGATCGGAACGATCTGGTTTTGAAAACTGATCGGCAAAGGCTGAGCAAATCCGCTCACCGTTAAATGGGCTGTTGCGGTTTTGTCACCGATGGTGGCCGTGACGGTGATAGTGCCGTCCGCCGAAGGGACTGCCATCCCGGTAGAATCGATCATGAGAACAGTGGGATCTGATACGACCCAGGCGACATCGCGCGTCACGTCCGTTTGTTTGCCGCCTTCGTCGGTTGCGGTGACGATCAATTGCTGTCGCGCGTCACGACTACGAATGGCGATCATGTTGCCTTCGCCCAGCGGACTCAATTCGATCCTCGCATTGGCGGCGACGGCAGATGATCCCGGGAGACACAGCGCAGCGGAGAACAGAATCAACGCAGCAGAATACCGAGCGAACTTCATGGGTCACTCCTGTAAAATTGGTAGGCATCGACTTCGCGTCGATTGAGCGTGTGGTCGGTCCAGAAGAATGTGGTGTAAAACGGAAGGGGATTCCGTCGCATCTGAACGGTTGGTATTGGTACAGGGTATTTTGTGTGCGTCAGGTGTCAAGCATTGAGTTCAGAAACACCAGTTCCGCGACCCGGTTTCAGGAGAATCGAGCAGATTTTCCCCGGATAATTGAGAAAATATGTAGGTTGGACATTCCTGTCCGACCTCGTTTTGACGGGCAAGAATGCCCACCGAACCCCAAAATCATACCCTGACAGGGCACTGGACTGCACTACAGAGTCGGCCGGAACAGCGCAAACCCGAATTTCACGTTGCGACACTTTATCAACAGGACAGATGTCCATCCTCCAAAGATCTCATGACGATCGCTTTCGCGGCGGCCATGGGAAGAAGGCGTTGGTTGACGCGACGTATGCGGCATAATCGGGCTTTGCTTTCTTCAAACTCTTCTCAAGCAACGCGACCCCGGAGAATTTCAGCAGCAGCATGGACATCACGATCGGTCCCACAACCGACCACAGCGGTGCGCAGTGCTGTTGAGATACGATAAACAGTCCCCACCAGACACAGAAGTCGCCAAAGTAGTTGGGATGCCGTGTGTACCGCCAAAGACCGCGATCAAGAACAGACCCTCGGTTGGTGGCCACGCTTCGAAATCTGGCCAGTTGCCAGTCCCCGACTGCTTCGAACAGAATGCCGATCAGCCAGAGAAGTACACCGACCAGCAGCAGTCCGTTGTTTTCTTCTGCCATCGGTCCGGACGTCTGCAAAGGAAGCGAGACGATCCACATCACCAGCCCCTGCAGCACGAAAACTGTCAGAAGACTGACCAGCCAGAACCGCGAACCATGTTTGTCTCTCATCGACCGATACCGAAAATCTTCCGGCAGTCCCCAGTTTCGCCATGCGAGGAAAAGACTCAGCCGCAATCCCCAAATTGTCGTCAGTCCGGGCAGCAGAAGTGAACGCTGCAGCGGATCTTTCATCCAGAAAGTCGTCCACACGACCAACACAAAGCCCAGTCCCCAGAACGCATCCACGATGCTGGCATTGCGACAGAGAATACTGCCGATCCATAGGGTCAGCATCAGGAGTGTCACGACGACTGCATTTATCAGGAGCGGGTTTGTCATAGGGGACAGCGTTCAAACAGGTAGTGCGAAACCCACCACTCGCTTCCGTTGCGGAAACCGAACAATTCGGCACATGCCATGAAAAACATCCGCCAGCGATTCAGCCAGACGACGGCTTGTCTCGGACCGTAGGTATCGTGGAACAGGTGTGTCAGTTGTGCTTTGTTTGCATCCTGTCGTTTCAGCCATTCGTTGCTGGTCCGCTCGTAATGCCTGCCATCCCAACGCCAGCGATCGCTCAGTTCCAGATGCTGTTGCCAGTGGGCCAACAGAGATTCGCCGGGCATCATGCCTCCACTGAAGAAGTGCTTCGCCATCCAGTCACTGTTGCCGTCGGTCTCAAACAAATACGAATGCAGGCGATGGCAGAGGAGTCTACGGATTCCAGCACGGCAGACTTTATCCGGCAGAATCCGGTTTTCTGCGGCATTCATCGCGGAACCAAACAGGTGCATCAGCATGGCGAAATTCCGATCGTCAAAAGACAGCACAGCTTCGACAGCAAAACTCCGGCTCGCTCCGTTTCGATTGGCCTCAGCGACCCCAGACGGCCTGAACAACTCCGACGGCTCTCTCTTCGAAAGCCCCCTCACAATACGTCAGGTAGTAGTCCCACATCCGGATAAATCGTTCCGAGTAACCCAGCTGCCGGACATCGTCCAGACGTTGCAGAAAATTGCGTCGCCATTCTCGCAGGGTCCTCGCATATCCGTCTGCAAAATCATCCATGCTTAACAGCCTCAGCCTTGAATTTCTGGTCATGGAATTCTGCATGGCCGTCACAGACGGCAGACACCCGCCGGGAAAGATGTACTTCTGGATGAAGTCAACCGACTTCAAGTATTGTGAATATCGCTGTTCCGGCATCACGATGGCTTGCAGCAACATGCGTCCATTCGCGTCCAGCAGGTCGGCACACTTCGAAAAATACTGGTCATAGTATTGCGGCCCGACAGCCTCGATCATTTCCAGCGATACCAGTTTGTCGTAGGTTCCGGTCAAATCCCGGTAGTCCTGTTGCAGCACGGTCACTCTGTCACTGAGTCCCGCTGCCGCAACACGCTGCTGAGCATAGCTGAACTGGTTTTCAGAGATCGTCGTTGTCGTGACGCGGCACCCGAATTTCTGTGCGGCGTGCAGGGCAAAACCACCCCAGCCGGTTCCAATCTCCAGAAGATGGTCCGACGCCTTCAGTTGCAGCCGACGACACGTCTCATCCAGCCGGGCAGTCTGTGCGTCCTCAAGAGACATGTCGGGGTCATCAAAAATTGCCGCCGAATACATCATGCTGGGATCAAGAAACAATTCAAAGAACTCATTCCCCAGATCGTAATGTGCCCCGATGTTGCGTTTGCTTCCTGAACGCGAGTTGCGCGCCAGCCAATAGCCGACTCGAGCGGCGGACCTTGTCGCCAGCTCAAAGGTGTTTCCAAAAGTGCCATACCATTCATGGTTGCGACAGAAGACTCGAAACACACTTGTAAGGTCATCGCATTCAAAGTCCCCGTCCAGATAAGCCTCCGCAAATCCCAGATCTCCGCCTGTCACGAGTCGCTGATAGAAACGAGGAGTTCGGACCGTGATTGTAGCTTTCAGATCATCCTGAGAGTTCTCTCCCAGGACAATTCTTCCCGTCTGATCATGCAGGCAGATCTGACCATTCTGCAGCGAACTCAGCCTTCCGAGAACCAGCCGGCGACAGAACCGGTTGAGCCACGACGTCTGTGTGCCGCATGTGGAATGGAGGCATTCTATGTCGTCTGGCCGCCCCGCGTCACCAGTGACGTGCTGGCTGGATGTGACAGTCCCGGTACTCATTCTTCAATTCCTTGAGTGGCGTGGCCACCAACATGTTGGAGTGAACAGTCTTGATCACAAGGCTCACTGAGCCCAGGCTCTGCGAACGGATGAGCGCCGTTCTGCAGCAGGCCGTTAACCGGTGCAGCGTCCGGGTCCTTGAATCTTCCGGGATGCGGACAATACGGAACACCCTTCAGCCAGAGTCTGAGTGCCTGCCAGTAAATGCCAGCTGTCACCTGCATGGTCATGACAGGAAATACACACAGAACTCGTGCCAGGCTGCGCGGCGTAATGGCACGCCGCCTGAGAGTCATACTGGCAGAAAAGGCAATCGTATCATCACGGCGGTTCTGAATCTGAATCGCCAGTTGTTCTGCCGGCGCTGCAATTCGCCAATGGTAGGTAAAATCCATCGGCATAAACGGGGAAACGTGAAACTCTTTCCGGTGCTGGGCGCGGATCAGACGACCGCTGTTCGTCATGGCCGACTCGTCTGAACCAGTGCTCACATCTTTAACGCCGAAGTCGTCACGCGCATCAATCACATAACAGTGTCGTTCGCCCCACGGCGTATTATTGACTTCAGCCACAACGGCTTCAACGGCCTGCCCTGAACTGTCGTAGCAGAAGAAGAAGCTGACTGGATTCATCAGATAGCCGAAATAGCGGAGATGTGTCAGCAGACGGACTGCACCGGACGGACGGAATCCGGCCCGCATCTCCACCAGATTCCTGACGCTCTGGTCGAGTGGTTCAGAGGCCATCCCTAAATGATCTTCGCGGTAAAAACGGGCAATCGCCGGCCTGCTGGATGACCACAACCAGCGGTCACGAAACACATCGTCAATTTCATCAAGATCCAGATAGAGCATGAACAAAGAATTGCGAAACTCGTGCGCTGGCGGACCGAACCTTCGATGTCGCACAATTCCTTCGTAGAGGCAGCTATGCATGCACGGGATCTCCCGAATGCAGACCGATGCTCGTTTCTTCGAAGGCGGAGGCTACGGCCAGTCCGCTGTTGACGCCGTCTTCATGAAATCCATTACCCCAGTATGCTCCGCAGAACGACAGACGATCGTTTCGAATCAACTCGCCATGCCGCTGCTGCGCCCATTTGCGCTGAGTTGTGAAGACCGGATGACTGTACCGAAACTTCGCGATGACTTTTTCCTCATCGATCGCGCTGTCTTCATTCAGTGTCACACAGAACGTATGCCGAGACTGGATGTGCTGCAGAATGTTCATATTGTATGTCAGCGTGGCATGATCTGACGTGCCTGCTGGAATATGGTAATTCCAGCTGGCCCAGGCTGACGTTCGTCGCGGCAGTAACGAAATATCGGTGTGCAGCACAGCTGTGTTCGGCTCATATGTTATCGCTCCCAGGACGGACTTCTCAACTGCGGAGGCCTGTTCCCCCAGAATTGAAAGCGCCTGGTCGCTGTGGCACGCAAAAATCACTTCGTCATAGTAATGCACGCCACGCGCAGTTTCCAACGCCACAGATTCCCTTCCTCGAACAACCGACCGAACCGGTGTTCCCAGAATAATGCGGTCCAGAAACGGCTGCGTCAGTGCGCGGACATAGTTTCTTGAACCTCCCTTGATGACTCTCCACGTCGGTCGATTCTGAAGACTCAGCAGGCCGTGATTTCGATAGAATTCGCAGATGAACCGGATTGGAAAGTTCTCGAAAGTGCTTGTCGGGCAAGACCAGATTGCGGCACCCATAGGAAGCAGATAATGCTTCGAGAACTGGGATGAGTAGCGGTTTTGAACAAGAAAATCGCCAACGGTCTGTTCATCTCCAGAATCATCTATTTGGTCGAGTGCTTCGCGGTTGAATCGCAGGATGTCGCGAATCATGCAATAGAATCCGGGCCGCAGCAGGTTCCGCTTCTGCACAAACATCCCAGCCAGCCCGCTGCCGCTGTACTCCAGGTTGTCCTCGTCTGCGCGAACACTGAAACTCATGGATGTGGGCACCGATTCCACGCGGAGTTCCTGCAGCAAACGGCAAAAATTCGGATATGTCCTGTCGTTAAAAACAATGAAACCGGTATCGATCGCGTGGTCTTCGCCCGCGAAGTTGACCGACACAGTGTTTGTATGGCCGCCTGCATAGTCCTGGGCTTCATAGATCGTCAGTTCGTGAGCAGCGTGCAACTGACGCGCGGCCACAAGTCCCGAAATTCCTGATCCAATGATGGCGATCCGCATGTGGTAGTCTCATAAAACGATGGTGCACCGTGAACGTTTTTAGAGCCGTGAGTTCGCCTGGCCAGTGTTTCTGTAAAGATTCCCCGTTGCGATGGTTGCCCACGCCAGGGCAAGTCTGCAGTAAAACAAATTCGGACACAAGTCGGAGCCTGTCTTGCGGCGTAAATGTCGAATCGGCATTCGACATGATCAGCCACCGATCCGGGAGCACTCCCCAAGTCCGGCCAGACAGCATTCTGTCGATCAGCTGGGTCCGCACGCATATTATGCTGGGCAGCAGCGCAGGACAATCAGGATAAGTGGTAATTTGTCCACCTATCAGCAGCAATTCTTCCAGACAATTTGTGTATCTGGACAATGTATATCTCGCGAGGTTGAGGATGGCACTTCCAATGTCGCCTTTCGCTCCGCGAGCGGTATAGCGGAAGCGGACCGGCGATCTTGAACGCGGATATGATCCAGTTGCTGCGACAAGATGCGGGCGAGCACAGGAGCGAAAGCTGAGCGTAGCAAAATGCCGAGCGATCCGACAGAGTCAGATCGCCCGGCACCGGAGCAGAGGAGACGAAGTGGGAGGGACTTCGTCAGGTGCATCCGTACCCGAAGCGCAGCCAGAAGCGCGTCAGGTGATGAGTCGCGTGCAGCGTCCAAACAAAGCCAGCGGCTGAACGCAATCCATTGCGCAAGCCAGCCGCCGGCGAGTTTTCTGCATCCTTGCAGAATCCAGATTAGTAGGTTCCAAGGACATCCTGCGGAGGTGCGGCAGCCACAACCGGGTAGCCGCCAACCTGGGGCTGTGCGAATGCGGCCTGCTGCATGCCGGGGGCGTACATTGCCGACGGATAACCGCCAGCACCAGCAGCTCCGCACGATCCACAGGCACCGCCGCCGCCGTAGGGGGCGTAACCGCCACTACCACAGCCGTGACCGAAGAGACAGCAACCACTTAACGAGCTGACCATGAGCAGACCAGCGAACAAGCGAGCGAGACGAGACATCGATAATCCTCCGGGACGTTACCGGGCAACCGGCAACAAAGGCGGGATGTTGAATGCGTGATTTCGAATGACTTAATCTGGGATTCGGAATAGAGAATTCCTGATCCAACCTCAGACTAAACGGAGGAGAAATCAACGGACATTCGAGAGAGGGGAGAGAACGAGAGGAGATTTGAACCGCAGGAACTGCAGTTCGAGTGAGTGGAACAGTAAGAGAAACCGGCAGATCAGGTCAATAGCTGTTTCCCTCGGCAAAAACGGCTTTTGCAGACAATTTTTGAAAAATTTCCTGACTCGTTTGGAACGAATTTCTCCATTAGATTTAAGTACTTGACGCGGGCTTCGCCCGCAACCCAACCTCATTTGTGGCATAACTGGCTTCGCCGCCATGTCTGGTGCGAGCCGACGGAGCGGCTCGCCTACGTAGGTCCGCCGCTCCGTCGGCAGACATCTGTCGCTTGGCAGGAATCTTCTCAGGAAGACAAAACTCATCACATTTGCTGAGCAGAACACGACAGGTCGCTGGATTCGCAGGAATTCGGAAAGAGGTTTGAACGCTTGCGAATCCAGCTGCAAAGAGCGGTTTTGTCAGGGGTTCTCATTGCCCAAATCACGGTTTTGTGACCGACACTGAATCCTTCGGCTTTGTCTCGGCAGCGTCGAAGCGGCGATAAATCGGCAGATGGCGGTAGTAGACTTCCAGGGTCAGCAAGCTGAGCGTTGTTTGATAGATCCGTCCGCCGGCGTTGCCGTGTGGATCGGTGACATCCCAACTGCCGGCTCCGGGGCCTTCCTTGATCTGACTCTCCACAAGCTGCTCACGCATCTGCTCATTCCACTTGTTCCACAATTCACCGTCCCAATGATGCAGTACCTGTGTCGCATAGTAGTTGTAGTAAATGTCTTCCCTGCTGGGCCCGAGGTTCGACAGGAACTCGACACCCTTTTGCAGCTGTGATTTTTCCCGTTTCCAGCCGAGATACATGCGGCAAAGCAGGCCGACGGCCGTCGTTGTGGCATTTCCTTTATCGGGGCCCGTGTAGCCATAATACACTCCGTCGTCAGCCTGTACAGAATTCAGAAACATCTTCACATCACTGAACGTACTCGCACTGACCGAAATGCCTCCGGCCTTGGCACTTTGCAGCGCCATCACCTGCCAGCCGACGACCGACGTGTCGCCAGGAACCTGACGCGGCTGATAACGCCAGCCACCGTCACTGCCCTGAGATCTTTCAATGAAACGGACGGCATCGAGTGCCATACGTCGCAGTTCGCGATCTTTGGGTTCCAGGGCGGCAGCTTCACTCAGACAGATCGTCGCCAGGCCTTGCACATACATGCCTGAATTGCCCTGAGACGCGCCTCGCATGTCGGCACCTGCTGGTGAGCGAGCGCCGCTCTTCATCAACCAATTCAGGCCCTTTGAGACGGTTTCCTGATACGGCCCCGCTGTTTCACGTGTGTGGCCACCACCCAGCATGCACAGGAGTGCCAGAGACGTTGCTCCCACGTCCGTCGTCTGCATACTGCCCGGCGAGCCAGCGTCACCGACATCACCAAAACTCCACGACCCATCTTTGCGCTGAATCTTCTGGAGCCATTTGAGTCCGAGGTTGACGGATTTTTCGCTCTCCGCCGTCCCGCCGTATTTCTTAACCGCCGCGCGGCGACCGGCTTCGGAACGGCCGCCGAAATCGCCCTTAAGTACGGCAATGTCGCCCAATTCAACGATATCGTCGAGCGGAATTCGTAACTCCGTGTCCTGTGGCGAATCAAACTGGTCACGATTCTTGCCCTTGTCCAGTTCGGACACCATTTGCTTCATGGTGCTGTCGAGATTCAGATCCGTGATCTTCTCCGGCTGCACGATTTCGACAACTTCCAGCGGTTCTTCGAGCAGAACGTCTTCGACCTGACCACTGACAATCGCAAGAACGCTGTCCCGCGATTCCGACGGAAGTAACCACAACGTCAGCAACAACGCACCGACCAGATGCATGAGAAAACTGACGACCGCTGTCATGAGCTCACGCCTGCGGTGCAGGATCGAGTTCGGCAGTTTTTCACGGAGAAACTGTCTTGCCGCGACAAATAAGTTCGCGACCCTGATCGCCCATGCTGGCGGCCTGCGCCTCCGTCTTTGATTGCCGCGCTGTTCTACCTTCTGCAGGACTGACTTCTGCGGCCCGGCTCCGCACGGCGCGGACGCAGGCTGTGCTTCACCTGGTAACGACTGTACCGCGGGAGACTGATCCTGCTGAGATTTGCTGCCGTCTGTCATCGTCCGATTCAACTGCTTCAACTGCTTCAACTGGCGCGCGGAGCGGCGTCAGCCCCCCGGTACTCTGCAATTCGACTGTCATGCCATCATAACGAGAATCCGCCGTCATTCTCGTCGCAGAATCCGGCTGAATGCCACGTTTACGCTTTTTTTAACAACGATCCGCCGCCGGGCTAAGAAGTATCGTCTGGCCTCAACATTATGGGCAAAAAAATTCTGGGCAAAAAAATGGCTGCTATTTTTCTGCCCATGCATTTTTTTGCCCCGAACGTTTTCGCTTCTAAAAACGTCGCATTGACGGTGGCGGACGCGCGAATTCCGCAGCTTGGCTTTGCAGCGCGCCGTTGTTTTTTTAAGTAACCCGCAGGAATCTGCTGCTGCGGAGTAGCATCGAACAGCGGAGAACGGCAAAATCGGCAAACGCTGCGTATTCGGCCACATGTTGAATCACTCGTCAGTGCTTGGTTGACTCCATGATCATTCAACTTCCGACCCGTCCCCAAATCGGTCTCGTTGGACATTGCTGCACGACGATTCTGTTCGACTGTTTGACGCGGGTCGAACCCTGCTTGGCGCATTCATCACCGCCTGCCTGTTCCTGGCCGCCCATTTTTGGCTGTGATTTCGACTGAGTATTGACCTCAACATTGCCTTGGAGTGCGTTTGCTGGGTGGCACTGGTCGAGGATCTGGCACTGGTCGAGGATCTGAATAGGTCTTGGGCTGTGTGCCACTGGCTCTGCCAGTGTTTTGGGTTTGTGGTGACAAAAGCGGGTACCAGTTTAGTCGCTCTGCGACTGATCCTGGTGAGAATTTGGCATCCGCGTACAGTATCGGCATTCGGGTGAGGATGCCTAATATCACCAAGGGCGATGCTTGACAGGTCAGTGACCACCGTGTCTTCTTTACCGAAGAAAGCTGCCCCGGGATGGCCTTCCCGGAGCAGCAGCGGCTTGTAGATCGATGAGACCTTGGTCTTCGAGACCGTGGGTCAGCGTGATCGCAAGTCGTTTCATTTCAAACCCGAACCGTCGCGTGAGCCGCAGTTTCTGCGAGCTCGAATATTAGGAAGGGACAAAATGAATATTTCACAATACCCGTTTTCAACGTTCATTGGTATCGATATCTCAAAGGATAAAATCGATATCGCTGAACTCAAGGGTGCGGCCGGGAAAACGATCGGCAACAACAAAAAGGAGATCTGCCGATGGATCAAATCCCTCAAGGAAACCAGTCACACGATCGTGGTTATGGAGGCTACTGGTGGCTACGAATCGTTGCTCGTCAAACTGCTGCATGAACACCAGATTGCACTCGCCGTCGTCAACCCGCGTCAGGTACGTGACTTTGCCAAAGGCCTCGGCTACGACGCAAAAACGGACCCCATTGATGCGCGCGTCATCGCCCGATTCGGTGATGTTGTGCATCCCGCTCCACAGGCCGCTCAGTCGGATGAACACATCAAACTGGGCGCACTCGTCGAACGGCGGCGACAACTTCTCGATCTGGTGAACCAGGAGCAGAATCGACTCCAGCAAACCACGGATTCCGAGATCCGCAAGTCGATTCAAACGGTGCTCAAAAGCCTGAAAACACAGGTCAAAACAATGGACGAACGGATCGCCAAAGCCGTTGAGGCAGACGTGGCAAACGCACGTACTGTCGAGATTCTGAACTCAGTTAAGGGGATCGGTCCGGTCACCGTGAGCACCATTGTCGCCGAACTTCCGGAACTCGGAAAACTCAATCGTCAGGAAATTGCCAAACTCGTCGGTGTGGCTCCGATGAATAACGATTCCGGAAAATCAACAGGCAAACGAAAAACGGCAGGAGGTCGTTGCAACGTTCGGAGCACGTTGTACATGGCGAC
>CAMAVB010000087.1 GCA_945861465.1 Candidatus Kuenenia stuttgartensis | reverse complement strand
GAAGAAGCGGCGAATGATCTGTACGCCGATTTTGATCTGACGGAAGTTCCGACGGAACTCAAACGCGTTTTCTGGTCGGCGGTGGAATCGCAGGCAGGCGTGTTCCTGCAGCGATTTGATAACGAAGCGGAGGGCGACTATTCGCTTCGTCGAGTGATGTCCGAAGGACGTCTGGAGATTCTGCGGGCGATTATGTTTGATGTCGATCGCGCGCGGTTTTCACTCGTCCTTCCGAAAGGGGATTCAGCCCCCATCACTGGGCGTCTGAAAGTCAGTGCCAGAGATAACAGCCTGTTGGCAGCAACACTGTCAGAGCTCGGGCGGAATCCCTCGCAACTGAAAGTGCTGCAGGACGATGAGTCGGCTCTGGTCGTTGCGAGTTCTCTGTCGTTGCCTGATTTTTTGAAACCGTTCGGTTCGGCATTTGTCAATTCACTGGGCATGAAGCTTCGGCAGGCTACCAGTGAGCTGCCAGCGGCAGACTTTCTGATCGACGGCATGATGGAACCTCTGACAGCGACAATGACGAGCGGTCGGATGGATTCGGCGTTCTGTCTGCGCGGGACAGTGGAGTCCGGACTTGTGCCATGTGCCGGATTGCGGCTGGAGGATGCGGAGTCGTTTCTGAGTTCCCTGCAGACTTTCCTGCAGGTCATCAAGGCGTCGGACCATGTGCATGTATCGACCGATAAAATTGGTGACTTTGAATTGATGTCGCTCCACGTGGACAACGCCTGGATTCCAATCGCCGGTCAGACCATTCCGTTGCAGGTGAATGTCTGTGCGACTGGTGCATGGGTGTGGATTACGGTTGGAGGCGAACGATCCGTCGAGATGTTGCGAGATCTTGTGCAGAACAGCGAAACCAATGTTGCGGCAAATGGTCAGGCCGTGCCGCTGCTCATCCGTTTTCGCCTGAATCAGTGGCTCGGCGAGGGAGCAGATTCGCTCAGCCAGATCCCGCAGCAGACGCTGATGGCGTTTGAACAATGGCTGTCGAATACAACTCGACCGAAGATGTCATTCTCGATCAATGGATCTTCAGTCGCGGCCGAGATTGGAGGCGATAAGGCCGATTTCACCAGCTACGCAGCCAAAGCGCTGCATCCGGAGAGCTCCGAGTTTGAACTGCGAGTTCGTTCGGCAGATCGCGAATTGGTTGTTGATGCGCGTGCCGGAATGGATCTTGTCCGGTTCGCTGTCGCTCAGTTTCTCCATTCGCAGAGTCAGATGTTCAAGGAATTCGATTTTCAGACGATGGCACCGGGCGACGGAAATTCGAGCAGAACGTTTCGAATTCAATCGGTCCAGCCGGCGATGTGATTCAACTTTCCAGATCAGACAGAATCGCAGCTAAGGACCGGCGCAGAAACAATTGTCGTCTTCCGGACGTGGAGCACGTTTTTAACGTGCTCGGCACGATAGAATCGTGCCCCACTTATTTCTGTCTCAGTCCAAAGAGCTCTGAAACGATCAGGCGCTGGCTATGGCACCCAAATCACGTTGCAATGTCTGCCAATATGTCGGCATGGCATTTGTTTTTTGCAACACAGACCGAACAGAGGTTAACTGCTGGCATCGGGTTGTCAACGATTCATTCAATGTCGAGAGCTGACCAGAACGCGGACTTGAATGAGCAAAACGCTGAAACCGCTGTTCAGCAGAATGGTCGTGGCGTTGGTTTGCGGCTTTCAACCTGCAGGCGTACATTACGTCGATTCGGTTCGCAATAGTTGTTTATGCCGTGCGCGGTTCAGGATGGCACATTCGTTTGATCGCGTGGGCAACGCCCCGCGTTTCGTGTTTCAAATCTCAAATCTCAAATCTCAAATACGAAATTTCAAATAGAACAATCTCGGCCCGCCGGGCACGACGCGATTAAACGAGCCAATGCCAACTGCGTGCGGTACCTTTAAGGATCAACTCAATGGATCGGCGAGCTTTCCTCACATCGACCGGAGCCGGATTGACGGCGATGTCGATCAGTCACGGTGCGTACGCAGCAGCGGCGACGAAGATTCCGCGAGTGGGAATCATCGGGCCGGGCTGGTACGGCAAGGTCGATCTGTTCCGCCTGCTGCAGGTGGCTCCGGTCGAAGTGGTGGGCATGTGCGATGTTGATAATCGGATGTCGGATGCAGCAGCCGACATGGTTGCGGAGCGTCAGGCATCGAAGAAGAAACCACGTACATGGCAGGACTATCGGCAGATGCTCAAGGACGAGCAGTTCGACATCATGCTCATCGACACGCCCGATCACTGGCATGCACTGCAGATGATCGACTGCGTCAACAAGGGCATGGACGTCTGGGTGCAAAAGCCGGTCAGTGTCGATGTGATTGAAGGCCAGGCGATGCTCACAGCGGCTCGGAAGAATAAGAGCGTCGTACAGGTCGGGATGCAGCGGCGGAGCACGCCGCATTTGATCGATGCAAAAAACCGAGTCGTCGATGCCGGGTTGCTCGGCGATATTGGGATGGTCGAATGCTACTGCTACTATCACATGCGGGCCAACAAGAATCCGCCGGAGATCGCGGTCCCTGAAGGCTTTGATTACGACCTGTGGACCGGGCCGGCACCCATGCGACCGTTCACCGAGCTGACTCATCCGAGAAGCTGGCGTGCGTTCATGGAGTACGGGAACGGAATTCTGGGCGACATGTGCGTCCATATGTATGACATGGTCCGCTGGATGCTCAAGCTGGGCTGGCCGGGCACAATCTCATCCTCCGGCGGTATTCTGGTGCAGACAAATTCTGCGGCCAATATCACTGACACGCAGATCGCCACGTTTCAGCATCCGGATTTCCCTGTCACCTGGCAACATCGTTCGTGGGGCGACACACCAGACAAGGACTATCCATGGGGTGCCACGATTTATGGCGACAAAGGCACGCTCAAGCTGAGTGTCAACAAGTACGAATTCTCTCCGCGGAACGGTGGCGAAAAACTGACGGGGACAGCGTTGTTCGAATACGACAAATTCCCTGAAGACGAAACGGAGAAGGATCTGGAACGTCACGTTGCGTCGGCAGTGCGAGGCCACATGCTGAACTTCCTCAGTTGCATCGAAACCCGTGAAAAACCTGTCTCCGATATTGAGGAGGGGCACATCTCAGCCGCTAGTTGTATTCTCGCAAACTTGTCGATGAGGCTGGGTCGCACGTTGAAATGGGATCCTGCGACGCATACCATAATCGGCGATGCCGAAGCGACGGCTCTGTTGCGACGCAAGTACCGCAATCCCTGGATTCATCCGGAACCTGTGCATGTCTGAGATTCAGCGATTTGGAGAATCGGCGGTGACGGTTGAAGCTTAAAAGCCTTGGACGAGTCGATCGCTGGGACATCCCGCAGGGGCAGCGGCTGGCGATCTGGCAGCGTTTGACACCTCCACAGATGTTCGTTGGTTCCTTTGCGCTGCTTATAATGCTGGGAACTGCCGGCCTGCAACTGCTGCCAGGCATTTACGCTGGCGAACCGATGACATGGCTGGATGCGTTGTTTACGTCTACCAGCGCTGTGTGTGTCACTGGATTGACGGTTAAGGATACAGCTCGGATTTTTACTCTGTTCGGCCAGGGCTGGGTGCTGCTGTTGATTCAACTTGGCGGGCTGGGGATGCTGACCTTTGCCAGCCTGATTCTTGTTGCGCTGGGGAAGCGTCTTTCCCTGCGAGCTGAAGCGAGCGCGATTGTTGCGGCTGAGTCCGCACTTCATCTGGAACGGCGAAACATCACACTCGACATCGTGCGTTTTACGCTGTTGTTCGAGTCCATCGGGGCGATGCTGCTGTATGTGTTGTGGGTTCCGAAGCTCGGATGGAAGGAAGCCGCATGGCCGGCCATTTTTCACTCGGTGAGTGCTTTCTGCAATGCCGGGTTTTCAACGTTTTCTGACAACCTGATGGGATTCCAAAAAAGCCCCGGCAGTCTGATTGTGATCGCCTGTCTGATCCTGGCTGGAGGAATTGGGTTTTTGACACACTCGGAAATGTGGTACGCACTGGTGTCATGGAAAAAGCAACGAGCCTTTCGAGTGTCGTTGCAGAGTCGCCTGGTGATTTTCGTCACTCTGCTCCTGACGGTGGCGGCAACGCCGCTGTTCGCAATGTTCGAATGGAATAACTGTCTGTCTGGATTGCCGATGGGCGACAAGTGGGTCAATTCACTGTTTATGAGCATCACGCCACGCACGGCGGGATTCAATGCGATTGATTATGGCCAGGCAACCGACAGCGCCAATCTGCTGACGATCATGCTGATGACAGTCGGAGGATCCCCCGGCTCAACTGCGGGCGGGTTCAAGACGACAACGCTGGCACTCATCGGATTGCTGGCCTGGTCCCGGCTGAGAGGTTCAGAATCAACAAACTGTATTGGTCGGTCGATACCGGAAGAAACGACATCCAGGGCCGTTGGTTTGTTTGTGATTGCAATCGGCTTTGCGATTTCAGGGGTTTTCCTGCTGTCCGCAACAGAAGTCGCCACGTCTCGCGGCCTGACAGAACACATGTTTGAAGTGAGCAGTGCGGTCAACACCGTAGGATTGTCGATGGGGCTGACACCCAAACTTTCAGTCGCAGGTCGCTGGGTGATTATACTGATGATGTTTCTGGGACGCGTCGGTTTGTTGACGCTGGCCGCGTTGCTCACCGTTCCGCGTTCTCGCGCGGCAAAATTCCGCTACGCATACGAAGATGTTGTGATTGGCTAGAATCGCTTTCAAAGAGCTGAACCTATGAGAAGATTTTTGATTGTTGGTCTGGGAAATTTCGGATCGAGTGTCGCGGAGTCTCTGTTTGCGCAGCGTCATGAAGTGATTGCGATCGATACCAACGAAGAGGCCGTCGATCGTATCTCACAATACGTGTCGCGAGCTGCAGTCGGCGATGCAAAAAACCTGCATACGCTGGAAAAAATCGGCGCCAAGGGAGCCGACGCGGCGGTCATCAGCACGGGAGATGACATCACGGCAAGTATCCTGGCGACAATGGCAGTTCACGATCTGGGCATTCGCGATGTGTATGTCAAAGTCATTTCCCGCGATCATGCACGCGTGATGGAACGCATGAAAGTCACGGAGACGATTTTCCCGGAACGCGAATCGGCCCTCAGCCTCGGAAAACGCATCTCCGGTGCCGGACTGCTGAATTACGTGAATCTGGGAACAGGTTTTAGTATTCAGGAAATGGGTGTTCCCGATTCCTGGGTGGGCAAGACACTGCGGGAACTGGAACTGCGGCAGCGATTCGGAATCACGGTTGTGGCGATTCACGACATTCTGACAGACAAGATGGCCGCCTCAAACAACCCGGATGCGAGGCTGAAAGATTCCGACACGCTGCTCATTGCCGGCAGCGATGAAGACCTCGCACAAGCGGCTGCGGAAAAATAGTTCGTTACACAATTGCATTGATGAGACAAACACGATCGGCAAGTTCCCTCTCCCCAACGCCGTTAATTATTGGATAGCGTCAGGCATCCGTGCCGAACCGTGGAATACATGCAGATCGCCGATCACTGCTGTCATAGTCGCAGATAGATTTTCTGCCGGTGCAGCCAATACAGGAAGAGCCAGAAGACGACAAAGGTACCCGTGGCGAGCGTGATCGGAGCGTACCAGTCCGGATCGAGTGCTCTGGGACCGAAGGTGGCTTCGATGAGTCCCGCAAAATGGACGCGGATCAGACTTTCTTTGGTCCAGCCACCCAAGGTTTGCCCCAGCAGATACGTCAGAATGGAATTCATGCCGACCACGACCAGCGGGAAGGCCAGAAACTTCAGCGGTGCAATATCAAAAAGCAGATAGAACAGGGCCAGCATTCCGATGACGTAGCCGCCGCTGAAGAGAACCCAGCTTGGCGTCCAGATGCGTTTTACGATTGGACAAACACTGATGTCGGCAAGAATGCCCAGTCCCAGACAAATCCCGGCGGCGACGATCATAATCCCCAGTTTCTTCCAGTGCGAATAGCCGCCCGCGAGCAACAACTGTCCGCAGAGCATGCCGAGAATCGTCGTGCCGATGGATGGCACAAAACTCAACGTGGCATAACCTCCGGTATTCGGCGTCCATGGAAGGTCGTTCTGCAGAAATACGCGGCGAATCCAGCCGGGGCCGGCGGGCGGCGGTGCCAGAGTTTCGGCGGTCGGATCTGTCGCAGGCGTTGCGGTCGCCGCCGAATCATCACCGGACGGAGCTGTGGCAGTCCCGTCTGCTGCCGGAGGCTGAGCGACATCGGCTGCAGTCTCGCCGCGTTCCGTTGTTTCTGCATTCTGCATCAGCGTCAAGGCGACGGGACGCCATTCAGAATTTCGGGGAACAGCAGCGGCTCCTTCAGCGGGTTGAGGATCAGGTTCCGGGACCGTCCGTAATTTCGGCAATAACCAGCGGTCAAAAAAGAATGCGGCGTTGGCATTCTTGGACCAGGCGGCCAGACGCCCTTCGAAGACTTCGCCATCCTCCGCGCTCGCCGAGACGCTGGCATAGTCATAATCTGCGGGCGGCGGGTTGAAAAAGAACAACCCCCAGTATCCGACCAGAATCATAACCAGCGCGACGCCTTGAACCATGGGCTTGAAATTGAGCAGACACCAGGCAAAGAAATAGCCGAGCCCGATCTGGCACAACACGTTCGGGAATTCCCATGTCGTGTGGTCCTTGCCGCGTGACTGCAGGAATACTCCAATCAGCACAAGTGTCACCGACCGCATCAGCGCATGCAAAGCTCGACGCAGGAACGAATGATCCAGCTGTGATCGCCGAGCGTACGAGAACGGCATGGCCACACCGACCATAAACATGAACGCAGGCTGAATCAGATCCCAGAATGAAATTTTGTAGATGTCAAAAGCACTGCGCCATACCGGATGGTCAAAATGCCAGGCCACATGCTTCCAATACTCATGACTATGAACCTGCCAGACGGCTGATGAATCATCAATTCCTGCAAACTTCGCGATCCCGAAACCGCTGGCGGCCAGCATCATCATGATGAAGCCGCGAAACGCATCCAGCGACACCAGCCGACCGGGCGCTTTTTCGGTCAGCCGAATGTTGGTACTTGGCGATCCGGGTGATTTGGTTCGGCTAGTAGCCTGCAATGCTGCTCCAGCGGCGACCGACGCGGCACCCTGAATGATGGGTGGCGACGCGATCGCATATGTTCCCGCCTCCCTGGGTTCCGAATCTGGTATGGGCGTTGTTTTCGGGGGCACTGGCTTCGGGGGTACTGGCTTTCCAACCATCGCGAACCTCAATTCCTGGTGAGATGAGTCTGCCGTGAACGCACGATCTGAGTTTTCAAGGTAGAGTGTGACGGATTTGCCGTACAATGGAAGCCGTGGTCACTTATCATCCACGGTCGAATGTAGGATGGACATTCATGTCCGTCGCATGGCCATGACATACGGTCGAAGCAAAGGTGATTGTGTCTTGACAACCGCTCGACAATGCCGTGGTGTTTGGCCAATTTCTCGGACATGAATGGGCAAGCTACAGGAATCTTGGCGCGGTCTTCGCCCGCAATCCAAAGTAGTCGTCACTCTCTGAGTGACGCAATGCGATTCATTTGGCCAGTTCAGACAAGCGTCACTGAGACAGTCGCGTTCTGGTTGATCCGCCTTTTCCCAATCAATCGCAATTCATCACTCAGAGAGTGATGGCTACTTTGTACTCAACCTGGTGCTCTCCTGCTGGTCAGAATTACAACAATCGCAACGTTTGCTGAGCAACAGATTGTTCTCACGCGAATCCTATCCTGATAATGTCTGTTGAATATGCAAAACACTCTATTGACACTTTGCGGCATCCTGATGATCGCGTCGCCGCTGCGAGCTGATTCCGGGCCGAAAATGAATTTCGTTTTTGTGCTGATTGATGACCTTGGATGGGCAGACTTGTCATGCTACGGCAGTACGTACCATGAGACGCCGAATCTCGATGCTCTGGCCAAATCGGGCGTGAGATTTACACATGGCTATGCCGCGTGTCCGGTCTGTTCGCCAACTCGCGCCAGCATCATGACGGGACGGCACCCGGTGCGGGTCGATATCACGGACTGGATTCCAGGACAAAACGCAAAGCAGGATGCAGGCCATCGCTTCCTTCAAATTGAGGATCGGAACGAACTGCCCCTGCAGGAAGTCACCATCGCAGAGGCTCTGCATGACGCGGGATATCAGACATTCTTTGCGGGCAAATGGCACCTCGGCGGAGCGGGCTTTCTGCCGACAGATCAGGGATTTGACGTCAATCATGGTGGCGGACACTGGGGGCAACCTCCAGCAGGATACTTCGCACCCTGGAAAAACGACTATCTGCAGGAACATCGCGCAGGTGAGTACATCACCGAACGACTCACGGAAGAGTCTGTTGCGTTTTTGAAGGGCCGCGATCAGTCACGCCCTTTTCTGCTGTTCCTGTCGCACTACGATGTGCATACGCCGATCCACAAAGACGACAGGCACTTTGAACATTTCGAAGAGAAGCGCAAAACAATCGACACCGTGTCGTCACCGATCTCCGAACGACGCGGGACGTCGAGGGCTCAGCAGGACAACGCGCAATATGCCTCAATGGTCTCTGCGATCGATGACAGCGTTGGCCGGATTACGGCAGCGATTCAGGAACAGGGACTGGAAGACTCGACCACAATCATCTTCACTTCGGATAATGGTGGTCTCTGTACACTTCGGAAAGAAGGACCGACGTGCAATTTGCCGCTGCGATCAGGAAAAGGCTGGCTGTATGAAGGTGGGATTCGTGTCCCGCTGATCGTGCGGATCCCTGGCATTACAAAGGCTGGTGAAGTCTGTCGGGAGCCGGTATTGAGTACAGATTTTTTCCCCACGATGCTGGAACTCGCAGGCGTCGCTTTACCAATTGACGTCGCGCTGGACGGCGACAGCATCGTGCCAGAACTTCGCGGACAGAAATCAACGACGACGCGGACTCTTGTCTGGCACTATCCTCATTATCACGGTTCTGAATGGACCCCCGGTGCGGCGATTCGAGTGGGCGACTGGAAGCTGATTGAATTCTATGAATTCGGCGATGTGGAACTCTACAATCTCGCGACCGATCCCGGCGAATTGAAGAATCTTGCGACTGAAGAACGAGATCGTCTGGATGACCTCCGCAGACAGTTACACCAGTGGCAGGAAAACCTCCACGCAAAAATGCCGCAGCCAAACGCGGCATGGGTGGCGGAGTAGCATGCGGCACCAACAATGCGGCGAGCGGTGCGGCGCCAGCCCGCGGCTCTTGAGGAAACCGGACGCTCGCGATGCGATTGAGAATGTTCTTGCCTGTCGCCGGGAGTTGAATCTGCCCATGCCGGAAGAAGCCGGTTGCGAGACGATTGAAGTAGGAGCATGAGCGGTCGGTTGCCGACGCTCCGGCCGCACTCGCGAAGTCAAAGCCCTATCTGATATTCCATTTATATCGTCTTGCATCAGGTATCGTAGGCACCATCCCATGGATCGAAGAACGCCATGTAATTTCCCGGTTGTAGCTCAATTGCCGGTTCATCTTCTTCATCTTCGCATTCCCGGGGAATCAAGCCGAATTCGATGCCGAATCGTTCCGTAGCGAACGGCGCAATGCGAATATCACAGAACTCCACCTCTCCAAGCGATTCGAGACGATGTTGGTACAGCTTCGACGCAGCATCTCGATCGAGCGTCTAACGCGAACCCAGATCGTCGATCGTAGCATCGAGCAGTTTACCATTCACATCGAATGTAAAGAGTGCGATATATTCGCCGCCAAGTTCCCTGCCGTGTGCAGCCACAAACGGCGTTGTCAGGAAAAACTGGCGACCATCGACAGTCCGGCCAATATGCTTGGCGTGATGGTCGTCGTGGTTGATCGGAAATGTTTCAGGAATGCCTTCCATCGCGTGTCCTCGTTAGTTCCTGGGTTCGTCTGACTGGCCTAACGAATTGCGATCGATGCGACCGCATGGATTCCGACGCATAGATCGTGCGTTGAACTCTTCCTCCTCGTGGATTGGGTGCCAGTCCGCAGAATCGATCAGGGTCACTCAGCGGAACGACTGAGTTTACCAGGTGTCGAAGGGATTGTCACCTCGATTTTCCTGGCGGTGGCGATCCGGGTCGCGGCGATTGTCGCAGTTGTCGCCTGCATCGAAGTGCGGTGTGGGCCGACACATGGTGGTCGAATGACAAAACGGACCATTTCACTCGAAAACCCATAGCGGCGGACGAATTCAATGCCGGGCAGCGAGATCGGTTCGATCTCATCATCACCGCCGGTCTGCCGACCCACGCGAACAAAGAAGGTCACTTCACCGTTCTCGTGCGGCACCAGGCGGCGATCTGAAATCAGGCCACCTGTCAGATACTTCACGACGTGCTCTGGCGTAAAATGCGCCGTCGGTGGCGGTTTGATGTACGAACTCGGCGGCCAAGTAAGGACCGGCGCAGAAATAACTGTCGTCTTTGGGACGTGGGGCACGTTTTTAACGTGCCCGGCACGATGAAATCGGGCACGATGAAATCGTGCCCCACTTATTTCTGTCTCAGTCGTAACATTGATTTCAAAATCCGCCCGATCCGCCGCTCACATTCACCGCCTTGTTCGCCGACCTGAGCTGCTCTGGGCGCTGGCCGCTGCCACATGTGGCGCAGGCGCACCGCGGAGTAGTCCCTCGGTACTCAGATCCTCGTCGAGGTCTGGCCAATGAATGCCGTAACCCGCGCCGGCGACTTGCCAGTTTTTTCGTTCTGCAGCAGTCGCGTTGAACAGGCGTGGATACCAGGCGAGCGGAACGATGATGGTCCGCCCATCCTTCAGCGCGACGCTCACTGTGTCTCTGGTAAACTTAACATCCATGACTCGCTCATCAGCCGTCAGTGCTAAAATGCCCATGCCAAGCCTTCAAAAATACAACTTGATTTTCGATCACTACTGCTTGAATCCGACGCAACTCTTTAGGCGTAAATCCGAGATTTCTTGCGAGCCCAACTGGCTCCAGCCAAGATCTTCGCCGATAAATCGTCCCGATCGACATGGACATGTGGTGGCTCATTGGGCTCATGGCTGTGAAAGTAGAAACGGTATGGACCGTTTCGCAAGATCGTCGGCATTCGAATCCCGTTCCCTCCTGACTGCCATGATATCACCGCCGAACGAACTACGATCGATGAATGCGGCGGCATGAATAACTACTTCGCCGCGCCTTCCTTCTTCGGCTCATCAATGCCGAAGGAAAACACGGTGCGGGATTCGAACGTTTCGCCCGGCTTCAGAATGGTCGTTGGGAAGTACGGATGATTCACAGAATCCGGATAGTGCTGAGTCTCAAGACACATCGCGCTGCGATGAGCGTAAATCTTTCCGCCTTTGCCTTTCTGACCCTTCAGGAAATTGCCCGAGTAAAACTGAATGCCGGGCTCGGTGGTGGAGACTCGCAGAATTCGCCCTGAGACCGGATCAATCAGCGCGGCGGCAAGGTTCAATTTCGTGTCGGCGTCTTTTTCGTTCAGCACAAAGTTGTGGTCGTATCCAATCGCCGCCGTGGCACCAATCGCTTCAATGCGTTTGCCAATCTTCGTGCGTTTGCGGAAGTCGAGGTCCGTGCCTTCGACAGGTTCGATTTTTCCCGTCGGGATCATTGTGTCGTCGGTCGGCGTGTAGTTGTCGGCATTCAGCCGCAGAACGTGGTCAAGGACCGTCGGGCTGCCTTCGCCACCGAGATTGAAATACGAATGATTTGTGAGGTTGACCGGAGTCGGCTTGTTCGTGGTCGCGGTGTATGAAACAGCGATCGAATTGCCTTCCGACGGCACAAAGTAGTTGACGGTGATGTTCAATTCGCCAGGATAACCCTCTTCGCCGTCAGGGCTGATGTAAGTGAACTTGACGCCCTGGCCTTTGTCGCTGGAAAACGGCTTGGCGGTCCAGACGACTTTGTCGAGACTGTGTTCGACGCCGCCATGCAGATGATTCGGTTCGTTGTTGACGGCCAGCGTGTATTCTTTGCCGTCGAGCGAGAATTTGCCTTTCGCGATCCGATTGCAGACACGTCCCGTGGTCGTGCCGAAGTACTGATTGCCGTCCGATTCGTACCCGGTCACGTCATCGAATCCGAGCACTACGTCATCGGATTTCCCGTTCTTGTCCGGCACATGCAATTGCACCAGCGTCGCGCCGCGAGTCATAATTTTTGCGGTCAGTCCATTGCCGCTTTTCAAGGTGTAGAGTTCCACCTCGCGTCCATCTTTGGTTTTTCCAAAAGGTTCAGCTGCAGGAATTTCGCCAATAGCGGGCGATGTCATCAATAGTGCTCCCATAAATAACACGGAGTAAGACAGCTTCATAGTCACTCACCTTAACTTCAGAAAGACGAACGTGGACGCCGATGAATCGATCAGCGGCGAGGCTGGATTATCGAGTTCCGCGGCGTCGCAGGCAAGTGAACAGGCATCACGTCACCTCAAACAACACAGCGCCGACCAAACAACAGACTGCCAGCGTGGTTGCCATTCCAAACTTCCAGCGAAATGTGAGCAGAAACGCCAGGACAGCAACAGCACAGGCGGCCACATTGATCGAGCTCCATTCCGGGATTTGCAGCCGGAGCCAGGATAATTGACTGATTGTCACGGTTTTGAACATCGTGTGGAGCGAAAACCAGATCGCCAGATTCAAAATGACGCCGACGACTGCGGCCGTAATCGTCGATAGGGCCGCTGTGAGCAGACGATTACCCCGCAGACGCTCTACCGACGGCGCGCCAAGAAAAATCCAGAAGAAACACGGGACGAAAGTCGTCCAGACGGTTACCAATGATCCCAGCATCCCGGCGACTATCGGACTGAACGGGCCAGGATTGCGGTAAGCTCCCATGAAGCCCACGAACTGGACGACCATGATCAGCGGCCCCGGCGTGGTTTCTGCCATGCCAAGTCCATCCATCATTTCACCCGGCTTGAGCCAGCCATAGTTTTCCACCGCCTGCTGGCCGATATACACGAGCACCGAATACGCTCCACCGAACGTCACCACGGCCGCTTTGCTGAAGAAAACGGCTTCTTTGAAAAACACAGACGACTGGCCAAGCGTCACTTTCAGCAACACGAGGGGCAACAACCACAGCGGCAGGAACACGCCGCAGACACGCAAACTGCGAAACCATGACGGGCGAATGGAATTCAATTCAACATCAATATCATGCGTTCCGTCCGCAGCGGCGGATGACTTCTGGTGGCCTTTGATCACGACAAAACGTTCCGGAGCAATTCGCCCGCCGATGAGCCCAACCGTTCCGGCTGTCATCACGAGCACGGGAAATGGTGCATTGAAAAAAAAGATCGCGATAAACGACATCACCGCGATCGCGATCATCGTGCTGTTCTTCAGCACGCGCTTGCTGATTCGCAGCACGGCTTCCACCACGATTGCCATCACGGCGGGTTTCAGTCCAAAGAAAATCGCCTGGACGATGCCAACGTCCTGGTATTCTGCGTAGACGACACTCAACGCCAGAATTGACACCACGCCAGGCAGAATGAACAGCGTGCCAGCAATGAGTCCACCTTTTGTGCGGTGCAGCAGCCATCCGATATACGTCGCCAACTGTTGCGCTTCGGGACCAGGAAGCAGCATGCAGTAGTTCAGCGCGTGGAGAAATCGTTCTTCCGAGATCCATTTCTTTTCTTCGACCAGTATTCGATGCATCACGGCAATCTGGCCCGCTGGTCCTCCGAAGCTCAGTGCGGCGATGCGGCACCAAGTCCAGAGAGCTTCCTGGAGCGAAACCGTACGCCGGGGTGATGCTGTCATCGATTGGTCGATTTGTGGGCAAGGTAACGTTGTGGCTTGTCCGCAGTTCAGCCATTCTGCAATTTGATGCGACAACGGCTGAAGTGCGTTACCGCTCTTTTTACCTCGCTGGCTGCTTCCGCACAATGCCTCTGGCGGCGGATGCCGACGCAGACTTGTACCCGCCGACGGAATGACTAAGCTTCCTGGATGACGAATGAGAATCCCGACGACAATCCTTTCGCTCCGCCCACTGTGCAGTCGAGTCCGGTGAGGGATGTGCAGCAACCTTCCTCGCGCTCGTTGATCATCTACTGGATCATTGCATTCTGCATCAACCTTCCGTTGCCCGTGATGTTAGGCGCTTTAAGGACTTCAGGCCCGGGAAACATCGGTATGATCATAGGGTGCGTTATTGTGAATGTGACAGGACTATGGCTTTGCAGGGTCGCGCCGGATTTCATGCTGCGTCTGAGTGTGGGATCTGTTCCGGTGGCGTTGTCGCAGTTCTTTGTTGTCCTGCACATCTTCGTTGGATTGGCGGCGATCAGTGTGAGTAGTTGGATCTTCAATCCATCTGCAGATTCCCCTTCCGGCGATCTGACTCGCATTGATGAAGTGACGCTGACCACGATCCTGACCGGCATCGGACTCATCCTGCCAGCGATTGCGATCGGCTATCTGGCTGGCCTGCTATTCAGGATGGCTTCGGCTTCCACGGCTCGTCGGGCGGAATAACATTGATGCAGCTTTTGATCCCTCCCGACGGAAGGGAATTCGTTGCAGGGCGGACAGCGTTGGTGCGGCGAAGCCGCAAATCCGAAGTCCGAAATCTCACTGAACAACGGTCGAAAAGATGCGTGCAAGATGCATTATTGCTGGAAAGAAAAGATCTAAATGGATGGCGGTTCAACTGGCTTTCGTGGATTCAAAAGTGGCAGTTCACGTGTGGTCTTTTCGTGGGTATCGATTTCCGGAGCATCAATTTCAACGAGGATTTCGGTTTCTCCGAGCAGGATGCAATCCCCGGTTTTCAGCAGCGCGCGTTCAATGTCCTGATTGTTGACAATTGTCAGGTTTGTCGATTCGTGGTCCACAATTTCAAAACCGCCGTTTTGCCCACGGCAGATCTCGGCGTGAATCCGACTCAGCAGCATATCGCTAATCGTAATGTCGGCTCGATGACTGCGTCCCAGAGTGACGGGCAGATCTGATTCGGAAAGTTCAATATCGCCTTCCACAAAGACGGCGGACTTCAGGATGAGTCGAGCCATAATGGTTCTCGTTCCGGAATTGTCGGGTTTACGTGTTCCGAGGACATCTTTCAATCATCGATTGGCAGCCTGAACACTGTAGCTCCTGCCGCAGCAAAAGTCCTGCGTCTGACTCACCAGGCAGGAGAGATTTCCGGCAAACACTGGTTCTCACCACCTCAGATACCATACGCGGTCGAAAGTGACCTCAAGGACCGCTCGAGAAATAACTGTCTCTTTTTATACCCCTCACCCTGCCCTCTCCCCTTCCAGGGGAGAGGAGGATGCGGTCAATTATTTCTCGAACGGTCCTAACCCGAAGCTGCAGCGAGGGCTGAACTGCGCTGCAGCACGAGCAGTCGAAACTGCATGTGGGCCAGAGTCGGGTCGGGCTGAGCGAATTCATTAAGTGATTCGACGCACCAACCATGCCTGACTGCGAGTTCCGCGAAGCGGAGGGCGTGGACGCGGCCAGGATCGCCGATCCAGACGACTCCGTGATCGCTCAGCATGGCCTGCAGCGTACTCAGCAACGGTTCATGCCCCGCAGGATCGTAGAGGACATCGCTGGCCAGAATGAAATCAAACTGATGCCTCGTCGGCTGCTTCCAGTCGAACACTATTCCAACCATGTCCGTAAAGCCATTCAGCGCCGCATTGGCAACCGCAAGTCTCACAGCCGACGGCGCATGGTCCGCAAAAGTCACATCGTGTCCCGCGATCAGAGCGGCGATTCCGACGACGCCGATACCGCACCCAAGTTCCAGTGCCTTCAATGGCGAGGGCCATGTCTGGCGCAGGATGAGCGCTGCAGTTTTTGGCGCGGAGGCCCAGATCAAACCCCAGTAAGGATCCGCGTCAGGAGTCCCTGAATGCGCGCCCTGAATCGCTTCTTCGAGGACTTGATCCTGACTGGACGGAAGCTCAACGGCGATCTCGTGATTGGCGATGGACAGAGTCTGGCGGGCAAGTTGCAGCGTCATTCGACTTTTCTGAGACTGTGGGCGATATGGCTCAGGGATTTCTCGGCCATGAGGTTAAAGTAGTCCCAGGAATGTCCCCCTCCTGACGTTTCAAGATCTCGTTCATGCAGAATTCCGGAAGACGAAAGTTTCATCCCCAGTCGTGCGGCCCCGTCGAACCATTCTGCGTCCGCCGGATCGCAGCAGAAGAATTGATATCTCGGCCAAGCGAGCGGATGCAGATTGAGTACCACCGATGCCTGGCGTGCAGCTTCTGCATCCGGAAACATGGCATCCAGAGCAATGCCGGAACCGTAGAGTTGGTAAAAATCCACGGCTGGTGCAATTGCCGCGACGACAGGAAATCTCGAGGCATAACGAAACGCCAGTTGAAGTGCGCCCTGACCTCCCATGCTCACGCCCAGCAACGCGATCCGCGGAGCGGTAATGGAGAAATTCCGTTCGATAAATGGCACAACAGAATTCACCAGCCAGTTTTGCGGCGTCTGCTCAACGTCAAACTCGCGACAGAACACGTCCAGCCACCAACTGCGTCCGCCGTCCGGGCAGACAGCCACCAGCCCATGCTGCTGAAACAGGCGACTAAAGATCGGGTTATCGTTCAGCAGCACTCGCCCGTGGCCATGCAGAAAAAGGACCGCAGCCAGTGGAGGCGTCTCAACCTGCGGCACGAAGACATCGACTCGCCGACCGTCAACGGATTCCGTGTGCCAGCAGTTCAGGATCGAACTGACGCCGGATGGGATCGGCACCAACAACTGATCGTGCGGCATTTCAATTTTCTGCGATGGCGCGGAACCATGAAGCAGGTTTCGGAGATTTTTGAACATAAAGATGCGGTGCGGTATTATCCGGCCAGAATCTCGCGAATACGATTTGCGAGATCTCCTGGAGTGAACGGTTTTTGCAGGAAGTCGATCTCGTGTTCATGGGCACCTTTGCGTTGCACAACATCGTTTGCAAAGCCCGACATGAAAAGAACACGGGTTTGATTCTGACGACTGACGATGGCGTCCGCCAGGTCTCGCCCGTTCATGTCGGGCATGATGACATCCGTGATCAGCAGATGCACGACACTCTGTTCGGCAATTTCAATCGCCTCAATGGCGGATCGAGCGACAAGCACGGTGTAGCCAAGTTTCTTCAGCAAAGATCGGCCAAGATCCCGCACCAGCGGCTCGTCTTCCACAAGCAAAATAGTTTCAGACCCTGTCAGTTCGCGTTGCACCTGGGTTTCTGGAATCGACTGTTCAAGAGGCCCAGCAAATCGGGGAAAACAAATGTCGAATGTCGTCCCTGAGCCTGCTTTGCTGGTGACTGAAATCACGCCGTCGTGTGCGCTCACGATGCCATACACGACTGAGAGTCCAAGGCCCGTACCTTTCCCAAATTCTTTGGTCGTAAAGAACGGCTCAAAAATGCGAGCCTGCGTTGTTTCATCCATACCGCAACCGGTGTCCGAAATGCTGAAGGCAACGCAGTCGCCGGACGAACACCGCGCGACTGAAGATGCTGAGATTTGCGACGCGGGCAGATTGCATGCGGTGAGTGTGATTTTCCCCATCCCATTGATTGCGTCGCGGGAATTCACGATCAAATTTGCCACGATCTGGTCCCACTGTGCGGGATCGATAAAAACCGGCCACAATTCCGAGTTCGGAATCCAGGTCAGCTCAATTTCTTCACTCACGACGCGCCGCATCAGAAGCAGCATGGGAGGGGTGGCTGCGTTCATGTCCAGTGCCATCGGAGAAGTCGATTGTCGGCGGGCAAATGCCAGGAGCTGATGCGTCAATTCAGAAGACCGTCGCGCTGCGCTTAGAATCGATGTAATCTGCTCCACAAGCAAGGGTTGGTCCTGAGTTTGCATCAACAGCAATTCACTATATCCCAGGATCACCTGGAGCATGTTGTTGAAGTCATGCGCAATACCGCCTGCCAGCGTCCCCACGGCTTCCATTTTCTGAGCGTCCACCAATTTACGTTCCAGTTCATCGCTCTTCAGTTCCGCTTGTCGTCGATCAGTAATATCCATCTCGAGCATAAAAAAGCCTGGCACCGAATCGTCTTCCGCAAAGTGCGGCGCGTACATTACGCTGCGAAAGTGAGGTTCGCTCGCGGGACCTGCTTCCGACATGACAAACTCCACCGTTTCACCGCCTAACGCACGTTCGATCCACGGAGTCACGAACTGGTACTGCTCATGCGTCAACACTTTTCCCAGATGGTGACCGAGCATATCATCGACTGCGGGCCCTAGTCCTTTAGCATGCCACGTCTCGCCCATTTTATTGACGAACTGAATGACCAGGCTGCGGTCGATATACAACAATAGTCCCGGCAGGGAATCCGCCAGAATCTGCAGTCGCTTTTCAGTAGACGTGTTATGCTGAATGTCTTCGAACAACGCGATCAGCAATGGAGCGGCGGCGTTGTTTTCGCTGATTGCCGAAACCACCTGTTTCACCCAGATCTGGCTGCCACCCGCGCGAACGCAGCGACATTCAATGGAGAATGCCTGAATGTTGCCAGTCAGCAGCATCGCGAGGTCCCCGGAGTAACTGTCGAGATCCTCAGGGTGGATCATTTCTAAGAGTGTCAACCCATTGAGTTCCGACACGGGATACCCAAGAATGCTCTCCGCGCATTCATTGGCCTGCACAAATTGCATCGTGCGTGAATCTACGATCGCCACACCAATCCCGGCATGTTCGAACACCGCTCGAAATCGTGTCTCGCTGAAACGCAGTTGAGCTTCAGTGGAACTCAGTAACTCCAAATCTCGTTCCAACTGGGCATGTGCGACGGACAGTTCCCTCGTGCGATGACTCAGCGACCGCGTCAGATGTTGTTGGCGGAAAGTGATGATGTACGTCAGCATTCCGGCAAGTCCCAGGATGGCCAGTCCATTTCGCCCGAAAGACAGCGCTGACCAATAATAGGTCGAATTCCATCCTGCCTCTGGCACTGCCGCCAACTCCCAGACCTGGTTCGCGAAATTAAGCTCGCTGATTTCCGGTCGGGAATCAAACACGTCCGGGTTGCCAAAGAAAGGAAGATCAGCAACCTGTCGAATGGCGATTTGCAAAGAATCCTGGGGGCTGATAATCTCGGCTTCAGCCAAAAATGAATCAAGCTTTACGACGATAGCAACGCTTCTGAGAGGATGATTGGGTGTTACCGATGAGTCTCGCAGAATTAACCCCATCCCGCCCTGAATGAGTGATACGGGACCAGTCAGACGCTTTTCCCTGTTCTGCATCACAATCCGCAGATCTTTGGAAACCTGCGGGACAGCGTGATCATACAGGTTTGCTCTGATGGCTGCTTCGTTGCCCAGCTCGGGAAAGCAATGACGGATCACACCGTCATCGACAATCTGGTACGCCTGAATCCAGGTGGAATTCGCGCGCATTCCGCTGGACATGTCAACAAAGGATTCGGTAAACGATTCTAATGATTCCGCATCATGGCGGTGCATGAAATTCTGCATTTCCTGCAGTTCCGCTTCGGTGCGCTGCAACCTGTGCTTCAGAGAATCGGCTTTCATCCGCAGGTTCTGGCGGACTTGCTGATGTAGTTGCGCCTGTGCATTCTCAGCCTGGAACCACGTGACGAGCAACCAGACCGGAGTCAGCAACAGCATGATCAGCCCGGCGTTCCGAAACGCTTCTGTTCGCGGTGATGCGTTCTCATTCATTGGATCGTGACCTGCTCCCGACAAATAGTTACAGCGTTATCGCTGGAAACCCCCATGATTCGCAGCGTACACGCGGTTCAGGAATTTGGCGAGTTCTACGGACGATGAATGCGATTATCTCTGTCAAATATGACACAACTCCCTGACATCACAGCAGGTTTTATACTCCTCGCGGCCAAGACTGAAGGACGTGTTGTTAAGTGAGCCGCAAGCCGCTCACAAAACCTCAAATCTGACAGCGCGGAGTAAAGTGCCTCGCCATTCCGAAATCGGAATGGTCACCGCGATCACCGAGTTTGCTCAGTATCACGCGGGTTGTTCAATTTTCGGACGACAGCCTGCAACCGCCGCAACGTCCATCGCATTCGCTCCTGTTCCGCACTAAACTTCGCGTTCAATTGCACATTTTTCACAGCTTTATGGATCAGCGATGTCTGCAGTTCTTGTCACGGGCGGAGCCGGTTTTCTGGGTAGCCACCTCTGTGATCGATTGATCGAACGCGGCGATGATGTGATCTGCGTCGATAATTTTTTTACTGGTTCAAAGGAAAACGTCCGACATCTGCTCGGGCATCCTCGCTTTGAACTGATCCGGCACGATATCGTGCATCCACTGTACGTCGAAGCGGAACGTATCTTCAATCTGGCCTGCCCTGCCTCACCCGAGGCTTATCAGTTCAATCCCATCAAGACAATCAAGACTTCAACCGTCGGGATGGTCAACATGATGGGACTGGCCAAGCGCTGCGGCGCGAGAATTCTCCACGCTTCGACATCCGAAGTTTACGGTGATCCGCAGGTGCATCCGCAGACTGAAGACTACTGGGGGCACGTTAACCCGATCGGGCCCCGCAGTTGCTATGACGAAGGCAAACGCATCGCGGAATCGCTGATGGTGAATTATCACGAAGCCCACCGCACGGATATTCGGATCATCCGCATTTTTAATACGTATGGTCCACGGATGGCACCGGACGACGGACGCGTCGTGTCCAACTTCATCATGCAGGCGCTCAAAGGCGAAGACATCACTGTCTACGGCGATGGCCTGCAGACGCGATCATTCTGTTTTTGCGACGACCTGATCGCCGGAATGCTGAAGCTCATGGATCAGCACGACCACATGGAGCCTGTCAACGTCGGCAATCCGGTTGAGAATACAATGCTGGAACTCGCCGAAGCTGTGATCAAAGCGACCGGCAGCAAGTCGAAAGTTGTTTATCGTCCCCTGCCCAAAGACGACCCGAAGAAACGTTGCCCCGATATTACTCGGGCAAGAAAGTGGCTGGGCTGGGAACCGCAAGTGACCCTGGCCGAGGGTCTGCAGAAGACCATCGAGTGGTACAAAGGCAGAATCGCAGGTGGGAAACACTGAACACCGAACACCGAACACCGAACACCGAACACTGAACACTGAACACTGAACACCGAACACTGAACACCGAACACTGAACACCGAACACCGAACACTGAACACTGAACACCGAACACTGAACACTGAACACTGAACACTGAACACTGAACACTGAACACTGAAGTACTGAAGTACTCAAGTCTTCCCTTCGTCATTCAGAGTTCCTTGTTCGACATTCGATATACCATCCAAAGCTCACTGAACACTGACATGCAGAACATCCTTGTTACTGGTACGGCTGGCTTTATTGGCATGCATACTGCCGCCCGCTTGCTTGATCGCGGAGACACCGTTGTCGGAATCGACAATCTCAACGATTACTATTCTGTGCAACTCAAACAGGATCGACTTGCGCAACTAACCGGCCGTCCCGGCTTTCAATTTGAAAAGCTGTCGCTGGAAGATCGAGAGGGAATGGCAAAACTATTCGAATCACACAGGTTCGACAGCGTGATTCATCTGGCCGCTCAGGCAGGTGTTCGTTATTCACTCACCCATCCTCACGCCTATGTGGATGCGAATCTAGTGGGCTTCATCAACATTTTGGAATGTTGCAGACATCATCAGGTCGGCCATCTGACCTATGCGTCATCCAGTTCTGTGTACGGGGCAAATCGGAAAATTCCGTTTTCAGTGGATGACCGAGTTGATCATCCGGTCAGCCTCTACGCCGCAACAAAAAAAGCCAACGAACTGATGGCGCATACTTATAGTCATCTGTATGGCATTCCAACAACCGGCCTGAGATTCTTCACGGTCTACGGACCGTGGGGACGACCGGACATGGCCTTATGGCTCTTCACGAAAGCCATTCTGAGTGGCCAACCGATCGACGTCTTTAATCACGGGAAGATGAAACGAGATTTCACGTTTATCACGGATATTGTGGAAGGCGTGATTCGGACCAGTGACACCATTCCAACTGCACAGCCAGTCACTTCAATGACTGACGATGCGAAGACATCCGCGCCATATCGCCTCTACAACATCGGCAACAATCAACCGGTCGAACTCATGTACCTCATTGAAACGCTCGAAAACGCCTTAGGCCGCAAAGCCGAGAAAAACATGCTGCCGATGCAACCCGGAGACGTTCCTGCGACATTCGCCGACATCGACGCACTGCAGCGCGACGTCGGCTTCCGCCCCAGCACGCCAATCGAAGAGGGCGTGCAGAATTTTGTGGATTGGTACAGGATGTACCACCAGAGTCCGGAACGGCGTTGAGGCGTGGAGTACGCGCACGGTGGATTGAGTCTTCAGGAATGCCCTGGACTGTGTCTCACGGTCTCAGCATCATCCGCATCCGGCGGAAACGGAACGGTCGAGATCCATGAAGGGAATTGGAAGGGAATGCGATGCAGAGTCGTGATCGTTGGAATCATCAATCGTCCAACGGAGTCAGCCGCCAACCGCCGACAGCCTGCGGGTAAGCCTTCACAGCATCAGGCAGTGGCTCGCCAATCATGCCGAGTGACCATCGCGCGCTGTCCGGTATCAGGGACGTGCCGGGGTCCAGCGAATAGGCTGCCAGCAGTCCGGGCACGGCAGACTTCGTGCGCATGAACCCCAGGGCGATGGCTGACATGCGCCGTACCAATTGATCTTCCGGCAACATGCCTGCACGATCCGCGACTCGCCCAAGAAATGATTCCGCAATCTCCGGGTCAGGATCGTGTTCATGGAACAATCCGAGCGTCCACATGGCCGCCGCCCGCTTGGAGATCCCACCGGGTGCTGATTTACTGAAATTCGGTTCCAGAAATGCCTGCAGGTCCTTCAGCCGCTCCAGCCCGGCATATTGGATGAGATACGATGACTGCTCCCCGATATCGGCTCCGGCGGAGATCAGAGCGGGATTCTTCAGCGTTTCTTCGTTTTGCATCAGTCGTTTCCTCACGGCATCCTGCACGGCCAAATCCGGGTACAGATGCATCAGCCATGCCGCAGTCACCAGAACTTCATTGCGCGGGTGTTCAAGCAACGGAACGCAGCGATCCGAAAACTGTGCTGCGCGAAGTTGTCCCAGCAGCAGCAGGCATTGTTCAATTCCCTGCCAGTCTTCGAGGTTCGTCGTCAGAGTGTCGCTGGCCATCGCAATGATGCCATCTTGCAGTTGAGGCTGTTCTTCGGCTACCCGAATCGACATCTCACGCGCGACGTTTCGGACTTCGAGATGCTTATCGCTCAGTTGCTGATGCAGCCATTCGGAACGTTCAGCATTCGGAAACCGTCGCATGATATGGGCGGCGGTCATCCGGACGACTGCATCGCGATGACTTCGTCCCGTTGGTAATGCCGGAAGAAGAGCCTCCGGATTCACGCGGAACAATGCCGCCCATGCTGCGGATGCGACACCATCCGATGCATCCGCACAAAGGGCGAACATCCTGGCATGTGCTTCCGGCTTCGTGCTGGACAATAGCTGGATTCCCAGCAGTCGTTCCGGCAGACTGCCCTCAATCAAGGATTCTGCAGCTGCAAATGCCGTTTCCGGGGCCAGAACCGAAAGTGCTCTCGCCGCCGCCCCGCGTTTTTCGAAAGCCAGCCGCTTGTTGCTCACGACAGCATGCAGCAAATCTGAAGCGTGCGAGTCACCCAGTGCCGCGAGTCCGTCACAGGCCAGCGACACTGCCAGCGGGGTTTCGGAATCCACTGCGAGTCGTCGTTTCCAGATGTCGCCTGCTGCCGTTATGTTCCAGCGAGCAAGAGCACGGTCGATCCAGAGTCGCTGCGAGTCATCGGCGTGTTCATCCAGCATCAGAACCGACGCAGCGGATTGCCTGACATCGGCATTCACCAGAGCTCGGGCACACGCAAAACGCACACGCAGATTTGAATGCGATTCCAGATGTTTCAGCAGGATATCGGTGGAACCGCTGATGTCCTGTAGTTCTTCATGGGCGACTCGCGCTAAACAGAGTGCTGCTGTTTCCTGCAATTCATCTTCGTCGATTTCGCGGAGCGTCCTGTCGAACAATGGCACGAATCGCGAATCCAGTTCTCTGATGCTCCGAGGAGGAATCAGATGCGGCTCAAGAAGCATCCGGTTTGGCAGTTCGGAGAAACGCGAGATATGAGGGATATCGATGGGCCCGGTAAATGGCCCATGCGGTCTGAATTCCGGATTGGGAAGTTCGCTCTGCCGCACATCCGTGCCGAGTTGCCTGTCTGCACCGCCCGGATCGAGCTTCTCCTGAGCCGACATGCTTGTCGGCAACATGAATACCAGCAGCGCACAGGCATGAAGCGCACGACAGGAATGCAGAATTCGGTTTGGTTGCAAGGTCATTACAAAACTCACGAACGCTATTCGGTTCAGAAAACGCCTCAGTCGGGCTGACTCAGTCGATGCACGCGGAAGTACAGGACAATCAACAGTACACCGCAGAGTATCGAGCTGATCCACCACGCAGACGGAATCAGATTGAACGTCTGAAACCCCTCCGCTTCGATCGCGCTCAACGCGGCCGCCAGGGGATTCAATCGCAGCGCGCTTTCCACCAGTGAATGGCCAAACGGGGCGTCGAGATTGACCCAGACGAGCATCGTCCCGGCAAAAAGCGAAATCAGAATGCCGTACGCCACGGTCGTCGCCGCCGCCGTCGAACGAAAAAAGCTGCTCACCGTCGCGCTGATCAACATTGACAGCAATGCGGCAAGAATCAGGCTTACGATCACCTGTTTGACTTGTGCCTGCAAATTGGGCTGAATCAGCATAATCACGCCATAACCTGGCAGTGTCGCACACAGGAGCAGAGCGAGTGTCAGCACGACGCTGATGAGTTTACCGCTGAGAATTCTGCCAGCGCTCATCGGAGTCACCCGCAGCAGATTCCAACTGCCGCTTTCCATTTCCCCGGCGATCATACTTGCCGCAAGTCCGGGTGTGAGCAATACGATCAACGCGACCTGCAACACAATAATGATGGCACCTGTAAAGTGGACACCCCGTGATTCAGCACCACCGGCAGACGCCAGTGTCAGCATCAGTGACAACACGGCACAACCGGCAATCAGCCGCAGCAACCAATGCAGCCGACCAAACTGACGGCAGCGAAACTCTTTGACCATCACGGGATTAAGGAACAACGGAATCCCTTTTGAACGACGCTGCGGATCGACCAGATAAAGGACTCGTCGCGCGGCCCGGATCCCAAACGACTGTTCGTCGGTGATACTTCCCTGAGAACGTGATCGGTCGATCAACGCATGGCTCAGGCGCAGAATGCAGACAACGCTGCCAACGGCAACCGATAATCCTGTGATCAGGAGATACCAGAACATGACCGGACGGTTTTCTGACAACCCCGAACCTCCGATCGATCCCTGATTCAGCATTTGCATCAGCGACGGGACCGGGGAAATCAGTTTCAACAATCCAGCGCCACGGGCGATCGGGCTGTCGCCGCCCTTCATAAAAAAATCGGGAAACGTCGGCACAATGGTGATTGCAAACGTGACGCCGTAACTCCACCGCAAGGCGGCTTCGGTGCTGCGACAGAATGTTCCAACCAGAATTCCGACCACGATCAGTTGAGTGCAGACGAGCAGCAGGAATCCATAGAGCCGCAGCGCATCTGTCAGCGTCAGCCCTCCCATCAGGAAACAGCAGGCCATTGCCGGCAGGGTTGCAAACAGGAGCAGCACCACAAAGCCGAGCATCGCACCAGCTTTACCGAAGTAAATTGATGTACGCGAAAGCGGAGAATTCAGCAGGAGCTCCAGCGTTCGTCCGCGCACTTCATTGACCAGTGAAGTGGACGGAAACACGGGCACGATCAGGATTGCAGCCCCCAGCATGGCATACGTGAGCCACTGCCATGTCTCGCGTGCCTGCTGACCATTCAGGTCAGAGACACCGCTGGATGGCCACTTCAGGATGACAACTGCGGCAAACGCCGTTGCAGTGGCCACCAGAATGAGCAGCGTTCTGCGATTGCGCAACAATCCCAGGAGTTCGCGTTCGATGATCACAAGACATCCGTTCATCGTGCCACCTCCCGAGCCGGAAGCGTTGATGCTGCCGAAAACGCAGTTGACTGGCCAGCGCGTTCCGCTTCAGCCACGCGTGCCGCCGAGACAAACGCCTCTTCCAGATCGCCGGCGACTTCGCGGAACTGCGCGACTTTATCGCCCGCCACAATGAGTTGTCGCAACACGTCTGCCATGGCTTCGTCAGACGCCGATGTGCGACATCGAATGATGAACTCTGTTGCTGACACCGTGACTTCGGCCGTCGGCTCCAGTATTTTTTTCAATTTGTCGCCAATTTGGGTCAGTCCCGCCGCTGACAGAAACTGAATCTCCATCGTTCGCAGTTGAGAAAGTTCCCGCGTGACTTCCTGCAGCGTGCCAAACGCCCGCAACTTGCCCCCAGCGACGATCGCGACTTTGTCACAGATTCGTGACAGTTCCGGAAGAATGTGACTGGTGACGATCAGCGTCTTCCCTTCAGACGCCAGACGCAGCAGAATATTTCGCATTTCGATCCGCGCCTCGGGGTCCAGACCGTTCGCCGGTTCATCCAGAATCAGAACTTCCGGTTTGTGCAACAGCGTGCGAGCGATCCCCACACGCTGCTGCATACCGTGACTCAGGCTTTCAACGTAGCGATCCTGCATCCATGTCGAATTGGTCAGCTCCATGACCTCGGCAATGCGATTGCGACGTTGCATCCGCGGAATCCCGAACGCCGCACCGAAGAAATCCAGATACTCCCGGACGCGCATGTTGTCGTACGATCCGAACTTGTCAGGCATGTAGCCGACCAGTCGTCGCACTTTAGCAAGATCCCGCACGCAATCCGCGCCGTCAATTTTCGCGACACCGGACGTCGGTCGGGACAACCCGACCAAAATTCGAATGGTGGTCG
>CAMAVB010000086.1 GCA_945861465.1 Candidatus Kuenenia stuttgartensis | reverse complement strand
CAACGTACCGCTTCATTGCTGGGATTGCAGAGGCTTTATTTCCGATGAATTACAACCCAATTCGTTTAACCCGTGGCCGAAAGGCCAGGTTGTGATTGTGCGGCCTGGCCTTTCGGCCACGGGTTAAACGAGAGTTTCCCAAATCTGCCCCAGTCATTAAGCGGGCCATTGTTAAAAAATGCCTCCTCAGAAGAATCTGTGGGTGAATTCAGGGAGCGGGAGATGTCAATCCCCTGGTTGACCGCGTGGATACGGCAAAAATCAGGGGACTTAAGCACTGGTGCATAAGTAAGTTGGCACAAATCGTTTAACGGCGAGCCGTAGGCGTAGGCGAATCCAGCGTGCTTCCGCCTACGCCTACGGCTCGCCGTTAAACTAAAAAACTTCTGCACTGGTGCTTACGTCCCCGCTCGCCGAACGCAGCCTCAGTCCAACCCGCGTAAAGTCAAATGTCCCGATGCGAAAAATCTTGGGGGTTTGGGGGCTGGCCCCAGACACCGGGGCTGGCCCCAAGCACCGGCCACCAGGCACCGGCCAAACCAACGTCCAACCTGTTCTCTGTCCGCGTCACTTTTCTGCTATTCTCTTTCACCGTTTCCACGACTTACGCTGAACCAATACAAGTCAAGTTCTGTTCCGGCATCTCGCATCAGCAATATGATTAAGGCCGCACGATGCCGGATCCTGTTCGAACGCGAATCTGAGAAAGTAACACGCATGCATCGCCCCTCACAATCGCCCAGGTGTTGCCGATCCGGGGCGATTGTTACGCGCCGTCAATTGCTGCAGGCCGGGTTAACGGGCTTTACGACACTGAGCATGGCTGATGTGTTTCGGCTGCAGGCGGCGGCGAAGTCAGTGACTGGTGCTCCGAAAACCGCAGTGATCATGGTCTGGCTTCGCGGTGGCGCGAGCCATCTGGAAACGTTTGATCCGAAACCGCAGGCTCCGTCCGAGTTTCGCGGGCCATACTCGGCAATCGACACCAACGTCGTCGGGATTCAGGTCTGTGAACTCCTGCCCCGTCTCGCAAAAATCGCTGACAAGTATGCCATCCTGCGTTCCATTGCGCATACCGGTGGCGGACATCCTGCCGGATCGTTGCAGGTTCTGGCGGGTGATCCGGATCCTCAGGACAAGTTAACTCCGAAGCTTCCTGACTGGATGTCGGTGGCAGACTTTGTGCGGCACGATGCCTCGCGCAATCTACCGAATTACGTGGCGATTAATCCGGTGGATCGGTACGACAATTTCACGATTGCTGGCTCGACATATCTGGGGCCATCTCATGCACCGTTTTCAGTTGTAGGTGATCCCAGCAGCCCGACGTTTGAGGTTCCCAATGTGGGTCTCGCACCTGACCAGCAGGAACGACTCGGACGCCGCATGCAGCTCAAGTCGGGGTTCGACATCCTGCGGCGCGACCTGGACACCTCAGGGACGCTGACAGCAGTCGATCAGTTCGAGGCCCAGGCGCTGAGTTTGCTCATCAGCCCAAAGGCAGGAGATGCGTTTGATTTGCGTAAAGAATCCAATTCCGTGCGCGAACGCTATGGCATGAACGCCTGGGGACAGCAGTTGTTGATGGCTCGACGCCTCGTGGAAGCGGGCGTCGAGATCATCGCAACCGAGTTTGATGGCCCGCTGTGTGGGCGAGTCCAGAACTGGGATGATCATGCCGTGAACCAGCACGTCTTTGATGCGTACAAATTTCGGACGCCGGTCTTCGACCAGGCAGTTTCGGCCCTGATTGAAGACATCTACGCCCGCGGACTGGATCAGCGCGTGCTGGTGATCGTGGCTGGTGAATTCGGACGAACACCGCGAATCTCTTACGTTGCCAGCAGCGGCGGCGGTGTGGCCAGTGGAGAAGCTGGTACTGTCCAGCCGGGACGTGACCACTGGCCGCAAGCAAACTCTATGTTGTTCGCCGGAGGTGGAATCCGCACCGGGCAGGTCATTGGTGCGACCGATGCCCGAGGTGAGGAACCGGTGGACCGTCGCGTCGGCACGGGAGATTTCCTGGCCACGATCTACAAACATCTCGGCATCGACTACGAACGCGTCGCGATCGCGGATTTTGCCGGACGTCCTGTCCCCATCCTGAATTCCGGGGCACCAATCCCCGAACTGCAGCGTAACCGAGTTTGATGTCAGCCTGATCCTCTGTCAATCGTGATTTGATGTATGCCACTGGCTCTGCCAATGCTTCGTGAAAATGTGGCGCACTGGCAAAGCCAGTGGCACACAACCCATCAATGAATTCGTGACAAAGCACTAGCGCCACGTTGATTTACAACGATCCGCCGCCGGGCTAAGATTTATCGTCGAGCCTCAACATCATGGGCAAAAAGATGTTGGGCAAAAAAATGGCTGCTATTTTTCTGCCCATACATTTTTCTGCCCCGAGCGTCCTCGCTTTTAAAACGTCGTATTGACGGTGGCGTACGCGCGAATTCCTCAGCTTAGCTTTGCCGCGGGCCGTTGTTGATTTAGCCTGCATTGCGCACAGAATCGTAGGCCGGACCGAGCAAACCCAATGATTGCCGGAGCGGCACCCGCCAATTCATCCTGGATCCAGGTGACACGGTGTCATAACCAGAAATCCGGGTTTGCGCTGTTCCGGCATGAGCGGCGGGCTTGATCCGGCCTACACCGTGCGCAATGCAGGTTAGGGCGATTATTGAGCCCCCATTCACACTAACCCGAAGCGCCAGCGAGGAATTCAGCCATTTCAGCCTCGCTGGCGCTTTTTGAAGTTGCGCAGTTTGTGTTGCATGGCGGAGTTTTGTGCCCTCTCCCCCGAATCGTTTGCGAGATTGCACACGCGAATTACAAAGCCGACTCGCCGCAAACGATTTGGGGGAGAGGGTAGGGTGAGGGGGCTTTTCTCGAACATCATGTTTCACCAACCCCCCTCATCCGGCCTGTCGGCCACCTTCTCCCCCGATGCGGGGGAGAAGGGACAGAATAGCGCAACTTCAAAACTGGCGCTTCGGGTTGGTATTAAATCAACAAACCGCAAGCGCGTACCGGCTGATGAGACAGTTACTTCCTGAACGGTCCTAACAAGGTACGGCGCATTTCAGAGCCTGATCAATCTGCGTCGTATTTCTGGCACCGATCAAGACTGATGTGACGCCCGGTTGTTGAAGCACCCAGGACAGAGCCTGTTCAATGTGTGACACACCAGACGTCCGAACTTCATTGTCAAGTTGTTGCAGCACCTGAAAGCCGTGTTCCGTGAAGTAGATGTCCTGATGACCGGGGACCACGTCGAATCGCGTCCCTGACGGAATCGGCTGATCGGGTCGATACTTTCCAGTAAGAAACCCCGCCGCCAACGGGCTGTAGCTGATCACGCCGATGTTCTCTGCCGCGCACAACGGTAACAATTCTGCTTCGATGTCACGTTGCACCAAATTGTAGGGCGGTTGCACCGAGACCATGCGAATCAGCCTCGACTGTTCGCTCAGAGTGAGCGCCGATGCCAGTTGTGATGCCGAATAATTGCTGCAGCCCACATGTCGCACTTTGCCCTGCTGGACGAGCGCGGTGAGTGCTTCGAGCGTTTCTTCCAGCGGTGTGGACTCATCCCAGACATGTGTTTGCAGCAGATCGATGTGGTCTGTCTGCAGGCGTGTTAAACTCGCCTCTGCAGAAGTCACAATCCGTTGTCGCGTCAGCCTGCCGGTGACCTTGGTCGCTAGGACAATCTGGTCCTTCAGGTTCCGGCTTTGCAGCCATTCTCCCACGACCAGTTCCGAGGCTCCCTGACCATATGCCGCCGCCGTGTCGAACAGTGTGATTCCGTGTTCGAATGCGTGATTCATGATTGCCAGCGATTCGCGCTGGTCGATCTCTCGCCCAAACGTGACACAACCCATCCCGATGCTGCTGACAGAAATCTCTGAATGGCCGAGGTTGCGATACTGCATCGAAGGAATGCCTAAGGACTGAGACAGAAATAAGTGGGGCACGATTCCATCGTGCCAGGCACGTTACAAACGTGCCCCACGTCCAAAAGACGACAGTTATTTCTGCGTGGGTCCTAACGGTCTACAGAAACTGCGCCAATTCTTATTGCTCTACCTGTCTCTGCCGCCTCGTAAATCCCAAAGACCGTCCGCAATGCATTGAGAGACTCCTGCGTCGTAATGGGCGGAGCGGTGTCATGAGCGATGGCAGAAACAACCTCGGCGACAAACGGCGAATAGCCTCGCGGGTCCGTTGGACCATCAAAGGTCTGCACCGTCTTCGCGTTCGATCCTGCGTTTTCGTACCATGTCATCTTTGCCGCGCCGAAAGGATCCAGATTCACCCAACCCTTCGATCCCCAGATCCGGATTTGAGTGTGATACCCGGCATCCAGATAGTAGCCGGAATTCAGCGTACCCAGCATTCCGTTGCTGAAGCGAAGCGTGGCGACTGCCGAATCTTCCGCCGTAATGGGTTGCCCGCCGATGTTGACGACAGCGCCGGTCGTCTGAATGATGGCCGTCCCGGTGAGAAACATTGCCAGATCGAGCCAGTGGATGCCCAGCCAGATCAGGTGACCGCCGCCAGCTCGAGTTTTGTCGGCGAACCAGGTGCTGTGGTAAGCGGGCTGGGTGAGTCGCGTCTGATCGGCAACGAGATGCATGTCGATGCTGTAAATATCGCCAAAGCGTCCCTGTCGGATCATCTTTCGAGCGGCCAGTGATTCTGGATTGGCGCGATTCGCGAACGCCAGCATCAGGCTGAGGTGCTTTGATTCCGCCAGATTCGCAAGTTTCTCGAACGCATCAAGGGTTACGCAGCCTGGCTTCTCTGCGAACACGTGTGAACCCGCGTTGAGTGCCGCTTCGATCACCGGCGGAGCAAGTCTCGCTTCCATCGAGACCATGCACAGTTTCGGTGTTTCCTTCGCCAACAACTGTGCGCTGTCCGCATATGTCCGAGTTAGCTTATCACCGAGCGTCTTCCTCGCATCGTCAGCCCACCGATGATCCGGATCCGCGAGGACGACTTCGTCACACTCCTGCACATCTGCCAGAGCCGAAAAATAGGCACTCATATGCGCGCCTCCGGCATGTGTCAGTACGGCAACTTTCATTGTGGTGGCTTTCGATCAGTATGATTCCAGGGAACGTAATTCAGTCCCGGAGGGACGATAAGATGTAGCCACGGGCGAGAGCCCGTGGTACGCGATGATGGAGCGTTGGAAGTCCTGAAGGGACGAAAGGAATTGCGACTGGGTCGTCTCATGTCGTCCCTTCAGGACTAAAAATCACCTTTGTTTCTCCAACCACGGGCTCACGCCCGTGGCTACAACCTGCCGCCACATTCGTGGCTCAAAAGTTTTCAACTTCCCTATTCCCTATTCCCTATTCCCTATTCCTTGTTCCCCAATTCATTCCTTGTTCACCACTTCGTCCAGATTCAGGATCAGGCTGGTCACCGTCGTAAATGCTGCCAGTTCGCAAACGTCCAGTTGCTCATTGACAGTGAACTCCCCCACATGAACGAGGTCGTGTGCGGCGGTGGGATCATTCCGAAAAGCTTCCAGACTGCGATGAAAGCGTCCTGTGAGAACAGCCAGTTCTTCGGGACGAGGCATTCTTGCCGTGGCAGTCAGGAAGGCATGAGCAAGTCGATCTTCGACGGAGTCATCGACATGCGTCATCGAGCGCTGTGCAAACACTCGAGCGGCTTCCACAAACGTGATGTCGTTCATCAGTGCCAAAGCCTGCAGCGGAGTGTTTGTTCGGGCGCGCTGGACGATGCAGGCTTCGCGACTTGTGGCATCGAGTGTCACCATCGACGGCGGAGCAACGGTGCGCTTCCAATATGTGTACAGGCTGCGGCGATAGAGATCCTCGCCATGCGACTGAACGTATTCGGTGTCGGTGGCGACCTCCTGCCAAAGTCCGTCCGGCTGATAAGGCTTGACGGAAGGACCACCGACGCGGTTCGTCAGAAGTCCACTGACAAACAAAGCCTGATCCCGAATTGTTTCCGCCGGAAGCCGACTCCGTGGTCCTCTCGCCAGAAGTCGATTGTCGGGATCGCGCAGGAGCAGTTCCAGAGAAACATGAGACGACTGTCGGTATGTCGCACTCATCACAATCGTTCTCTGCAGGGCCTTCATGTCCCAGCCAAGTCGCACGAATTCCGTCGCCAGCCAGTCCAGCAGTTTCGGATGACTCGGACTTTCTCCCTGAGCACCAAAGTCTTCGCTGGTACTGACCAGCCCCTGGCCAAAGTACAGCTGCCAGAAGCGGTTCACGGCGACTCGAGCGGTCAACGGATGATCAGCGCTGACAAGCCAGCGGGCAAGTCCGAGCCGATTATTCGGTGCATTGGCAGGCATCGCAGGAAATGCTGCCGGAACACCTGGTTCCACTTTGTCTCCAGGCCGATCGTATTGGCCACGGATCAGGACATGAGTCTCCCGAGGCTGTTCCATTTCCTGCATGACCATCACGGTTGGCAGATTTTCGTAAAACGTACGCCGCTGCTGCCGGAGTTCAGTCAGCTGACGATCGGCATCGCGAATCACAGCCGGAGCATGGTGGTCCAGATAGTAGCGCGTGAGTTTGTCCTGCTGAGCAACATCACGGGATTCCGGAGCCAGGCCCAGGATTTCGGTAACCGTTTGAGGCACCGCGAGCAGTTGGACTTCCGTGGATCCCAGATCCCGCCCATAGATCCGGACGTCGTCCATCACGCCCATGAACGGAGTCTGCCCGCCGCCGATTCGGAGTGGCTCCTTCGGCAATGCAAACGTCTGATTCAGTCGGTCAAGTTTTACGTCCATCGGAATGGGTTGACCATCGACGTAGACTCGAATCCCTTCTGCCAGCCGTGATCCGTCATAGGTTACAGCGAGATGGTACCAGCGATCACGAGGCAGCGACTCGTGACTTTCCACGCGAATCGCGTCGTCGAGCCAGCGCTTGACGAAGTTCACCTGAAGTCGATCATCCCGCAGATGAATGTAATAGCCGTCGCCTTCGTCAACCGGAGTCATGCGAGAAATCAGCGTCCCGTTGTCGCCAGTGGCGTGTACCCAGGCGGCAATAGAGAACTTGTCGAAATAGCCAAAGCCAGCCGTGTCGCCGGCATTCAGGCTGGACGCACCATCAAGTTCGATGGCCTGTCCCAGACGACCGACCGCATACCTGGCCTGACTGACGTCAAGCGCCGCGTCCGTTTTTCGAACCGAGTCCGTGAGGTTGCCGTCAAAGCCAAAATGGTTCACCAATCCATCGGCAACAAACCAGTCGATCGGTTGTCCCGGCTCGAAGGCAGTTTCCCACGCGCGTTGAGTTTCTGCCAGTTCGCCCTGGAGATCCTGCAGTCTCGTTTCGGCGGCACCGATGTCTCGGTCAAACTGGAGCAGCTTCGACTGTTCTTCGGGCAACGGTGCTTTGACAACCGGTGGCGAGTTGCCTTCTTTGATGGCACGACCACTTTCCGGGATATTGTTGAAGTAGGCAAAGACCTGATAGAAATCTTTCTGCCGAATCGGATCGTACTTGTGATCATGGCAGCGGGCGCATCCCATGGTCAGACCCAGCCAGACGGTGAATGTCGTATCGACACGGTCAACGACGTATTCGACCTGATACTCTTCGGGGATAATTCCGCCTTCTGCATTGCCACGATGATTGCGATTGAATCCGGTGGCAATTCGCTGATCGAGCGTCGGGGTTTCCAGAAGGTCCCCCGCCAATTGTTCGATCGTGAATTGATCAAACGGCTGGTTGCTGTTGAAGGCATTGATCACCCAGTCTCTCCAACGCCACATGGACCGCGGGCCGTCGTTCTGATACCCGCTGGTATCCGCGTAGCGCGCCGCGTCCAGCCAGCGAACGGCCATGTGCTCACCGTATCGCGATGATGCCAGCAGCCGGTCAACGACGGTTTCGTAAGCGTGCGGCGAAGAATCTGACAGAAATGCGTCCACTTCTTCCGGTGTCGGTGGCAGTCCCGTCAGGTCCAGAGTCACTCGTCGAATCAAAGTACTCCGGCCTGCCTCCTCAGAGGGCTTCAGTCCTTCCTGTTCGAGTCGCGCCAGCACAAAGTGATCAATGGAATTCCGGCTCCAGTTCTGAAGCTGAGTCTCCGGCAGATCAGGACGCTTCGGGGCGACGAATGCCCAGTGTTCGGTCCACTCGGCTCCCTGTCGGATCCATTCGGTCAGGAGCTGAATCTGCGAATCTGTCAGTTCTCGTCCGGAGTCTCGGGGAGGCATTCGTTTCTCGGGATCGGATGAGGAGACTCGCTGGTGGAGCAGGCTGGCCGCCACGTCGCCGGGCACAATCGCCGGATGACCCTTGCGATTCGAGAACGCAACTTCCCGACGATCGAGCCGCAGATCATTGACTCGCTGCTGCTCATCCGGACCATGACAGGTGTAGCAATTGTCAGACAGGATCGGGCGGATGTCCCGATTGAAGTCGATCGGCCTTACGTCGTCGATGCCCCAAGCCTGCGACGCAAGCACGTTCAGGAGAAGAACAAAGACTAGACGATGAATCTGGCTGTTTCTCATATCTGAATCCCCGCGAAACTCGCCATTAGGCGAGCGGCAGAAATGAATTTACCGGTACGACGGACTTCCAGTCCGTCGCATGGTGCTACTCGACGGACTGGAAGTCCGTCGTACACATGGTGCTACTCGACGGACTGGAAGTCCGTCGTACAAATTGCGGATGGTAAGTTCTATCCTGCCGCTCGCCTTAGAGAATAATCGACCCAGCGTACCAGAACTTTCTAAAAACCACCAACAAGCCCCGCCTGAGATCATTGCGTTGTACAGCCTGCCGTTTTTTCGGAAAGGATTGTACTCGACCGTCGGCCGGACGTCTGTCTGCAGAAGTCAGGTCCGGCAGAAACAGACAGACCAAGACTGGAGGCCCTTCTGCTCAGCAAACGTTTGTGACAGGACACCGCGACTGCGATTCGACTGGGTTACGGTCGAAGCCCACGTTGGGTTATCGCGGCTGGTCAATTTTGGCTGCAGCGACCGCTGCAAGTTGTTCTTTGAGCAATCTTTCGGTCAGATCGCGCCATTCCTGGGGCACTTGTTCCGGAAGGACTTCCTGAACGTACCAGTGTTGTTCCTGCAGCGATTCGAAGTCGCTGCGTTGCTGATCGATGGACAGAATTGGTGATTTCGAAATCTGTGCAACAATCCAGACGCTCGTCGCACCATCGTGTGCGACTTTGGGAAATACCGCTTCGCCGGTGTTCTGGCCCATCTGAGCACCAAGGGTTTCTGTGGTCATGTGAGTTCCAGGGGCGGACTCAACTGTCACTGGAATTGAGGGACTGAGCCTCCCGAAATCCCCTAACGAATTGACCTGCTCCATTTGGATATCGACATTTTGTGGACTCGGGTTGGCACCCGGGAACGGGGTGGAATAAGTCGTTGCTTGTACGTCACTACTGACCTGAGTTCTTGCAATGATCAAGCGGCAATTCTCCAGGTCGAACGGCAGGTGGCTCGTGGCCTTCACACGGAATGTACCGTTTAGTCCATAGGTCGCGCCTAACTGTGCGGCCTGTTCTGGCGGGAGTGTTTCTGGCAGAGAGTAAGTAACTTCGATGTCCACGCCGCGTTCCAGTGGTTGATACGCGGTGGCATACAGTCGGCGTCTGCCCCAGGGATTGATGGGCACGTTCACCTGATAGGCATCGGCCTGATCCTCAAGCTGGCTTGCCTGCCATGTGAACGAAGGAAAGTGCGGCTTAGTTATCCGGGGTTGGTAGTAATAACCATAGTAGTAGTCGGTCCGAATATCATCCGACTCCGACAATTGCAGATCAGCGTCACGTCCGTTGACCGTCATCTGCGTATTTCGCCCGCCGGCAGATTGCACATCAATCTTGCCAAGCTGGAGGAGTCCACCGGAGCCTGCACTGGTAATCGTCACCCATCGCAGGTCGCCGCGACTGGTACGCAGCACGCCGCCAAGAACCACGGCCGCCACGCAGGTCAATCCCACAACCACAGAAGTGAAGATCGTGATGTTGCGACGACTCAACCGGAACAGGAGTATCGCACTGCTGGAGAGCAGCGTATAGACAACAAAAACCGTCACCACCCACATGCGGTTGATTTCGGAATTGCGGCTTTCCCAATACGTCAGGTCCGTGGATTCCAGCATTGACATCGTGGTGTATCGCGACAATCGCGATGCGGATTCCCCAATTTGCCAGGGCGTCGTAACATCCGTTGCAGAAAACAACGGTCCCGCGTATTCGCGAATCGAACCGGTGCCACAACGATGAGTCGTGAGTTCCTGAAACAGAATTTCGGGCTGAGCGGCGAGTGGTGTCACTTTCTTCAGGCGTTCGATGAGTTCTGTCGATTTGTCATGGACAAACACCGTTCCGCCCAGACAGATCCATTTCCCGACGGCGTCCCATTGCGCATCGTTCAGCATGTCCACTTTCGTCGTTTCAGAAAACACAATCGCCTGAGCAACTGTCAGCGGGCCGGGATGCTGGGGGATCTGCCATGTCTTGACCCCGAGCGGCTGAACGGCTCGACCATATCCGACTTCAAGCACGAGCCGCCCCGTTCCACCGCCCCCATTTTCGCTGATCGGCAGTTGCAACTGGCGAGTGCCGTCGTCTACGAACAGCAGGTAATTGAGGTCTTCAGAGAAATCCTTCCCGGTCGTCAAAGCCAATTCACGCTGCCACAGGACTCGGCCGTCGTGGCTGAATCTCGCAATGCACTGATACCAGTCCGGAACAGCCTGAATCGACGAGAATCGACGAACGCTGTTTGGCCCGATGAAGATTTCTCCCAGAGACAGAGTTCGATCGTCTTCCGGATTTGTGAGAGTGAGTTCGCCTTCAATGGTGTCCTGCGAAAAATTCGAGATCAGGAACGAAAACGGTACGGGAGCCGCTAGATCAACGTATCCGTCCCAGCCCGGCACTGCCTGAATGTCCAGACCCGGAAAGTCAGCCTGCTGTGGATCGTCGGTCTGGCCTTGTGCATTCAAGGTGGAGCAAGTGAGACACAAAAGCAACGCCGCGACAACCATCCATCGCATTCCAGACAGCCGCCCCTCATCCGGCCTGTCGGCCACCTTCTCCCCCGAACTCGGGGGAGAAGGGAATTCAAATCGCGAGGTCGAAATCATGATCGAACCTCCTTCACAGGCGGTGTGGGATAATCCAGTTGCAATCGCTGGCTGCGTTGCCACATCAACAGCACGCTGACAACCATGAGGACAACGTGAACGATGTAAAACGGCAATCCAGAAACGCCATGCCATTCCTGCGGAGATTCCTGATAGAGGTTCATCAGGAAAACAAACGGCGAGATCGCGGCCACAGGCATCGCCACATCCCGGAATGCCGCGTATTGCGGATACCTCAGCATTTCATAGCCAAAAATTCCGACAACTGCCGGAATGATGCATACAAGTCCGACGTAAAACATCGCGACAATCATCATCGCGGCTGATTTCAGCCACGCATAAAGACAGAGTGTTCTCTGAAGCAGATAAACAGTCAGTCCTGCCACCGACAATCCGAGCGTCCCCTCAATGGACACTCGCATGTAATCCACTGAATTGCCGAAGTCATGTCCGTACACTGGCGTAAACAAGTACGATCTAACCGGAGTCGCCATTTCGTGATTGAACACCACCAGAGGGACACCGATTGCTGCCGTCGTCGAGAAGAACAGGATGAGCACAAATCCGATCCAGTCCAGATGCGCGACTTTCGCTTTCCAGCCAAACAGTAATGGTAGTTGCAGATACGTCGTGTTTCTGGCGTGCGAAAACAGGAACACGGCGATCACCATTGCAAGACCATGAGAGACGTGGCAAAAAATATGAAACTCTGCAGCCCACCATGGCTCCCATGAATTGCCGGTCAGGATCGGTACCATCCTGACTTGCGACGACACAAACCACGTCCATGCCAGGACCACCGGCAGCAACAGACAGATCATTGTCGTGCCCCACCGCACCAGTCCCTCGTGCTTGCGAAACGTGTTACCGCGATTCTCATAGAAGAACGCGATCTCCGAAGGACGCTGAATATGCAGCCGAAAACGGAAGCGACGTTTTCGTCTGCTGTCACCCGGTTTGACAACTTCGCCGAACGTGCTGTTGTCCCGAACAATTCCATACAGCGGTCCCAGATAAATGCCCGCGAACGCCATACAGGTGATAATGGACATTCCCACCGCGCAGGATGCGAACGTGCTGAAGTAGGTTTGAGTGCTTTCAATGTCGTCCGCCTCAAACGGCTTATAAACCGAATGCATGAGTGCCGGAAACGGCGTCACTGCAAACGGGTGCACTGCAAACTGTACACAGCCAAGTCCGCAAAAAATCGCGGCCACAATCATCAGCATCAGCATCGCCAGAATTTCATTCATATGGAGCGACAGCCAAAGCATAACCATGGCCAGCATCATGCAATACAGCCAGACCAGAATCAGGTTCCCAAGGAACATCGGTCCTTCAAGCCCGCCCAGTGCCAGCACGAGTACAAGCCAGGGCAGCAGCAGGAACAACGCGAGTGCCAGAAACAGATTTTGCGACGTCACCTTGCCGATCAGGAACCGCAGCGGCGTAATGCCGCTCAATACGATCTGATCGAAATAACGCCCGATTCGCGGCCCCATAAAGACTGTGCCGAGTCGCATCGGAATCAGCATGGTGGCAAACACCGTCGCCCCACCCATCAGAATCAGACCCAGCAGTTGTCCGAATTCAATATCCTCCGTCAACGTCCGAAAGTCGCGGTCATCCGGATACATCATCAGTGGCAGGACCATGAACAGAATGGCCGAATTCAGCACCAGCGCCGTCGTCCCGATCGTGAAGCCTGAAATCAGGTTGGCGCGATCCCGGTCGAATGTCGGGCTGTTCTGGAAAAGTCCGAAGAATCTTCGCACTGCGTTCATGTCACTTTCCCTGCCGTGGAACGCATGAATATCTCCTCCAGATTGGTTTCGTTTTCCGAAAACTGCACGACTCGAATGTCGTGCTCCAGCAGCGCAGCCAGCAAGTAATTGCTGTTGGGTTCGTCGCTGGTGATCACGATGTTCTGATCACGAATATCGCACGACGCAACTCCATTCAGACTCCTGATCGCCTCAGCGGCACGCTCTGTATCGTCGGCAGGAACGCGCAGCCGAATCGTTCGCCGCGCTGTCCCGCTCTGTGCTCGAAGAGTCGTGAGGTCACCTTGAAGCACCAGTTGACCGGCTTCCAGAATGCCGATGCGATCGCTGATGTCTTCGATGTCGGGCAGAATATGCGAACTGATGATAATAGCCTTCCCCAGCGAAGCCAGCGTCTTAATGATCGCACGCAGTTCGTTGCGGGCACGTGGGTCAAGGCCACTGGCTGGTTCGTCCAGAATCAAAACCGACGGATCATGCAATAACGTTTTCGCCAGCAACAATCGTTGGCGGTTTCCGGTTGACAGCCCTTTTACGTAAACGTGTTCGCGACCGCTCAAGTCTGTCAGCTCGCAGACATCGCGCATGCGCTGCCTGCGATCGTCCGGCGTGAGTCCATACATGCAGCCGAAGTAGTCCAGGTATTCCTCGATCGTCACGTTGCGAGGACAACCGAATTCCGCGGGCATGAATCCCAGGTGACGACGAACACCTCGCGGATCCTCACGCACAGATTTTCCTTCGATCCGGACATCGCCGATATCCGGTCGAGCCAGCGTCGAGACGATCCGCAGCAAAGTCGTCTTGCCAGCTCCGTTTGGCCCAATCAATCCCAACGTACTCCCGCGCGGAACCTGCAAACTGACGTTCTGAACGGCGATCAGTTCGTCGTACGTCTTGGTGACGTTGTCAATCTCAACAGCGAGGGTTGTCACTCGTGCGGTACTTTATGTTTGGGAGTGCCTTCTGGACCATCAATTCATAATCTTCCGGTGTGTCTCAGTTCAGCAGGCTGTTGAGATTCTGATCGACCGTGCGAATCAGTTCAAGCGACCGCGTAGCTCAGTCGCTCCGCCGACTGAGATTTTTCGGTGCGGATGACCTGGTTCGTTGGGATGCGATTCACGTAGCTTGGACATTCTTGTCCGAGATCTCACCAAACAGCGGGCCATCGCCGCGGGATTCGCGAGCGGAACAACTTCCGACTTGGCTGCGTCTCATGGCCATGCGAGGGACATGAATGTCCATCCTACGGGAGGACCAGCTTTGCCTTATCGTAGTCTTCCGGTGTGTTGCAATTCATGAAACTTTCCAGATTCGGATCGACGTTTCGTATCACATCAAGCGGCAACCAGCATGTGCGCAGGTTTTCCGGCAACGCGGAGGCGCGACGTTGGCCGGAGGCGATCAGACGGGCGGCTGTGGCTGCGACCGAAGTGCGGTAGATGGCGCACAGGGGATACGCATATTGAGCGTCGCGTACGACGACAGCATCGAATTCCTCCGTGAGTTGATTTCGCAACAGGCGGATCAACTCAGGCTTCAGCAGTGGAACATCGCATGATGTGACGAACGCGGCGGCGGGTCCCGCGTCCGTGGTCTCCAGAAATGTCATTGCCTGTGCGATTCCAGCCAAGGGTCCGCAGTCAGGGAATTCGTCTCGCAGCACCTGGATGTTGCTCTCTGATTGAGGAATTTGCTGTTCAACTGCCGCTACGATGAGAATCCGTGACACTTCTGGCTGCACAATTCGGCAGATTCGCTGAAGAAGAGTTTCGCCACCGAACAACAGTCGGTATTTTTCCTGTCCCATTCGACGACTCCTGCCGCCGCACAGTACAATCCCGGCGAGTTGCTCGATTTTGATCATCCAGAAATATCTCCAGTAATTGGGGCGACTGTGCGTGAAATCGCTCAGCACATTCTGCCGTCAAACCACAAGGATCGCATCGTGTCGGAAGAACAATCGCCTCAGTTGATCGGGGCGAAACAAAACAGTCCGGAACAGGCTCCGCCGGACCAGACCGGTCCATGGTATCGCGACGGCCTCCAGTTTACCTGTTCGCAGTGCGGAGATTGCTGCACAGGTCCGCCGGGAGTGGTGTGGGCCAGCGAAGACGAACTCCTTGAGATCGCGGAGTATCTCGGCAAACCCATCGGCGAGATTCGACTTTTTCACACGCGAATAGCCCGCGGGCGCGTTTCGCTGACGGAGTTTGCGAATGGCGACTGCACGTTTTTCGATTCAAAAAGTCGCAAATGTACGGTCTATCCTGCGCGCCCGGTCCAGTGTCGCACATGGCCGTTCTGGAATTCGCACCTTGCCAGTGAAACCGCCTGGAAGAAAGTCTGCGAAGTCTGCCCCGGCGCAGGCGAAGGCGCATTCGTCAGCCTTGAGCTGATTGAAGAGCGGGCGAAGCGCATCGATATGTGATGCGAATTTTGCCGCACACCCACCGCTGGCCAGTTTGTGAATTTGTAGGGCGTGACAAGCGCCAGCGCAGGCACACCATGTCCGTGAACCGGTGTGCCTGCGCGTTGCTTGTCACACCCTACAATTCACGCTTAGTCAATAACTGGCGAATCGCAGGCCGACCATCATCCAGCGGATACACCCGACGGCGTAGTCCGGTCAGCGACCTTTCTTTATCGGAAACAGAGTGTTTGGCGGGAATTGGTGGTGGCGACTTTGCCAGTTTTAATGCGGACTGTTATCGTCTGTCATCACATGTAATGTTTGTGCATTTCTCATCCACGTCCTGCCTGTCAAAGTGTGTTTATCATGACTCAAATCAATAAATTCAGCCGTCGAATTACTCAGCCTGCCTCGCAGGGAGCATCCCAGGCGATGCTTTATGCCACCGGGATGGACCGGGCTGACATGGATAAAGCTCAGGTCGGTATCAGCAGCATGTGGTACGAAGGCAATCCGTGCAACATGCACCTGATGGATCTGGCGGCCAAAGTCCATGAAGGTGTGGAAGCTGAGAATATGGTCGGCATGCGATTCAACACGATCGGTGTCAGCGACGGCATTTCGATGGGAACGGATGGCATGTCGTATTCGCTGCAGTCGCGCGACCTGATTGCCGATTCGATCGAGACAGTCATGTCGGCACAATGGTACGACGCAAATATCTCACTGCCGGGCTGCGACAAGAACATGCCAGGCTGCATTATGGCCATGGGACGCCTGAATCGTCCGTCGCTGATGATCTACGGCGGCACGATCAAGCCGGGATGCGGACTCAAGGGCGAGAAGCTGGATATTGTCTCGGCATTTCAGTCCTACGGTGAATACCTCGGAAAGAAAATCACGGAAGAAGAGCGAGCCAGCATCGTGCGTCGCAGCTGTCCCGGAGCGGGTGCCTGCGGCGGGATGTACACGGCCAACACAATGGCGTCCGCGATTGAAGCGATGGGAATGTGTCTGCCGTACAGTTCATCGACTCCGGCAGAAGATCCGGCGAAGCTTGACGAGTGTTTTACCGCAGGTACTGCGATTCGGAATCTACTGGAAAAGGACATCAAGCCTCGCGACATCATGACGCGGGCAGCATTCGAAAATGCGATGGTGATTATCATGGCGACAGGCGGTTCCACGAACGCCGTCCTGCATCTGATCGCGATGGCTCGCGCAGTGGAAGTGCCGCTGACAATTGATGATTTCCAGAAAGTCAGCGATCGAGTGCCCTACATTTCGGATCTGAAGCCCAGCGGCAAGTTCGTGATGGAAGATCTGCACACGATCGGCGGCACTCCGGCTGTGCTCAAGTATCTCCTGGAAAAAGGTTTCCTCGACGGCAGCTGCATGACGGTGACAGGAAAGACACTGGAGCAGAATCTGAAGAATCTGCCCGGACTGAAGGCCGGTCAGCAAATCGTGCATCCGATCGAAAAGCCGATCAAGGAAAGTGGCCACATTCGCATCATGCGGGGCAACGTGTCGCCGGACGGTGCCGTGGCCAAGATTACCGGCAAAGAAGGGCTGGTGTTCAGCGGCACGGCACGCTGTTTTGATTCAGAAGAGCTGATGCTGACCGGTCTGGAACAGGGGAAAATCAAAAAAGGCGATGTGGTCGTGATTCGTTACGAAGGACCAAAGGGCGGCCCGGGGATGCCGGAAATGCTCACGCCGACCTCTGCGATCATGGGTGCCGGTCTCGGGACGGATGTCGCGCTGCTGACCGACGGCCGCTTCAGTGGCGGTTCGCACGGATTCATCGTCGGCCATATCACTCCTGAAGCTCAGGTGGGTGGTCCGATTGCGCTGCTGCAGGATGGCGACAGGATTGTCGTCGATGCGGAGAAGAACGAAATCAACGTCGATCTGTCAGCGAGTGAACTTGCCGCGCGCAAGGCGGCTTTTGTGGCTCCACCATTCAAGGCGACGCGCGGCACGCTGGCCAAGTACATCCGTTGCGTGAAGTCGGCTTCGGAAGGCTGTGTGACGGACGAAGAGTTGTAATCGCCGTGCAGTTATGCCCCGGGGGTTTGGCGTTGGCTCGTTTAACCGCGTGCCCAGCGGGCCGCGATTGTTCTATTTGAGATTTGAGATTTGAAATTTGAAATTTGAAATTTGAAATACCAAGCGCGGGGCGTTGCCCACGCGGTTAAACGAATGTGCCATCCGGGAGCGAATAATGATGAATGCAGCCGTCAGTTCGACGATGGCCGAACGACTTGAGGAATTGGGCCATATTTCAGCCGACCGACTGCGTCTGTCCCCGGCACCGGGGACCGCTACGGTGGACGATTTGATGGATGCCAATACTCATCGCAAACCGCTGTGTGAGTTGATCGATCAAACGCTTGTGGAGAAAGCCGTGGGATTTGAATCATCTGTGGTCGCGGCCACGATACTTGCAATTCTCCATCAGTTCGTTGCTCCTCGCCGACTGGGTTTCGTGGCTGGGGCCGATGGAATGTTCCGGCTGCTGGCCAGCACCGTTCGAGCTCCCGACGTCGCGTTTGTGTCTCGTGAGCAGCTGCCCGACGGCAAATTTCCCGCAGAAGCGTACCCGCCATTCTCACCGGATCTGGTCGTCGAAGTATTAAGCACCGGAAACACGAAAGCCGAAATGTCACGAAAGCGGGTCGAGTACTTTCATTCGGGCACGCGTCTTGTCTGGATGGTGGACTGCGTCAATCGCTCCGTCGCCGTTTACACGTCTCCCAGCGCCGTTCGCATCCTGAACGAAGAAGCGACCATCGACGGCGGCGAAGTCCTGCCGGGATTCTCCAGCCCGGTCGCGGACTTCTTTGCAGATCTGGACCTTGGCCTGTGAATCATCGAATGCCACCTCTACGGCGTGGCTCGCAACATGCAACATGCAACATGCAACATGCAACATGCAACATGCATTGCCGGTCAATGCTTCAGTGAACGGCCATCATTAGCCCCCGTGTGCATGCGGTGGCTGGTGGCGGATGAAGCTGTCGAGATCTTCGGCTGCATCCTGCCAGTCGCCGGAGCGGGCCTGCTGGATGATGTCGGCCAGTGCTTCAAAGGCTTTGCCCGACAGTTGGCCGTCGTCCCTGAGTTTTTTCAGTCGTTCTTCGGAGTCATCGAGCAGTTCCGTGCGGCGTGAAGTGATGGCTGTGTACAGGGCATCGGTGGTCAAAATCGCTTCGTCAGATTCCAGTTCAGGTGGCCCGGCGCAGCCCACAACCGACAGCAGCAGACTCGACAAAAGGATAGACGGCAAACTCTGGAAAAATGTCATTAGAATTCTCCCAGGACTTCGCCACTACCACGAGTACACAAACCAGCCCACACGAAACCATCCATGTACTGCGAAATAAACCGTACTGAGCCATCACCAAGCAGGCAGTGGCATCCGCTCGCATGTTCAGATTCCAGCTGATCCGGGTGCCGAGCAGGATGATTGGGCTGGTGAATAATCACCTGAGGATGGTCATGCAGGTCTGGCCCGCTGTGGGCCTGAACCAGAGCTCCCCCGCTGTCGCAATCGTCCGTGAGGGTCCCGTTCACTTTTTTGCAGGTGACAGAATACGGCACGACACCGACCCATGTTTTATCACTCAGGCGTGATGTGTGCTCGCCCACAAAAACGGTGTTGGATGTGCCGTCCGTAATGTCCGCCATGCGGATCCTGCTGTTGCGATAAAACGCACCATCAATGGTCGCAGATCCCGCATTGGGTATGGGCTCAGGAATGGAGAAGTCCATCGAATATGCCGCTGGCCGTCCCCATGGTCCCTGTGTGCCAGCCATGGTGACGTAATGGGCGTGCGCCACAAAAATGGCAGGAGAATACGGCTGCGGATTTCCCGGTTGCTCGTGATCGCCGGATGTGTATCTTCGCAGCGAAAACCCGTCACTGCCTCCGACTGCGCTGGGACACAGAAACATGGCCAGCTTGACTTTCATGGCAGCCGCGTGTTGAGGCACCCATAAGGGAAGCGTCGGATCAAACTGTTGATACAGCGACGACTGTTCAAGCTGCGGCAATATCATCACTCCCCAGCCCAACCCTGATGCTCCATTGCGATTGTCATCCGGGTAATTTACGCCAAACGCTGACCCCGAGACTACAGGGCTCCCCAGATAGGCGGGGGGAAATAACTGATGAATGTCGTGATAACTGTGAATCGCGAGCCCAATCTGCTTCAGATTGTTCTTGCACTGCGTCCGCCGCGCTGCCTCTCGCGCCTGCTGGACGGCTGGCAACAGCAACGAAACCAGAATGGCAATAATGGCAATCACCACGAGCAATTCAATCAGCGTAAATGCGCGCGAACGACGCATTCGCCCGGAAGTCAATCTGCAAATCAATTGATGTTTCATAGATACGAATCCTGCGGTATTCCATGGAGCAACCGGCGTCGGTGCAGACTGCTGTTCAGACCCCCACGATCTGATGCAGCCGGAATTGTAGCGTGTGCTACATCGCAGGATTGTAGCGTGTGCTACATCGGCGTCAATACGGCATTTGAAAGATTCTGCGCGTGTCCGTTATGACAAAACTGTGGGTGAATCGACGTGACAGTTTAGGACCGCTCGATAAATAACTGTCTCTTTTTATACCCCTCACCCTGCCCTCTCCGCTTCCAGGGGAGAGGAGGATGCGGTCAATTATTTCTCGAACGGTCCTTACGCGCGTGCACCAGTTGGTTGGGCGTCAATCGAAGTTACAGCGACCTTGCCGTCTTCAAGTACCTCAACCGTACTGTCGCGGATATCGATTTCAATTGCTCCGCCCGCAACAATGCTGCGTTCAATCGTCACTCCCTCGCGAACTTCATGTCGATCAATGAGTCGCATCTCATCTGGTGAGAGCTGGCTGCCATTGTCTCGAAACATTGGATAACGCTCCCAGAGCACGGAATGCGAGATTTTCGCATTTCTCTCGATGGTCCAGCCATCACCGATCACGGCGTAGGGGCCGAGTGTCGCACCAGGCTCGATCGTGCATTGATTTCCAATGACAACAGGAGGAATAATCGTCACTTTGGAAAAGTCGATCGCCACGCCTGAACCGAGATATCCCCATGGCAACATTTCAAACGGCAGGTTTAAGTCGATGGCACCGTCGAGCACTCGTTCATTCACGCGCAGGTAGTCGCGTTTTTGCCCAACGTCGAACCACTCGCCATCAAATTGCACTCCCCAAAGTCGGTTGTCGGAAGATAGTTTGACGTACGGCAGTTTCCCGAGCATCGCTGGCAAAACGTGTTTCCCAAAATCATAGAATGGCTCTTCGACGCTGAGCGTGGCGTTGGTCCTGAGTGCATCAAGTTCCCTAAGCAGCCTTGCTTCAATGAAATAGACCGATGCGTTGTTCAGATTGCTTGGTGAGTTGGGGTCCTTTTCGAGGAATTGAACAACTTGTCCGGAACTGCTCAGCTGGCCGTTTCGTTTCTGCGGTGACTCCAGCACAGCCGTGCCAAAGTCTTTGATTCGATCACGCGGTACAGGGACGAGTGCCATGGTGAATGCCGCGCCGACTTGCTTGTGAATATCGTATAGCTCCTGAAGCACATCGGCACCGATGTTGGTGACGATGTCACCGCTGGGAGCAATCACTGTGCTGCCTCGAAACGGCTCGATCTCAACCGGGCATTCACCAGGCAGAACCCTCGCGTCTCGACCAAGGATCTGTTTGCAGACACCTCCAAGAGTGCCACTCGGAACATCTTCCTCGACGTAGGAGATACTCGCGCCAAACTTTCCTCCGTCGCCGAAATGGTCTTTGATGGTCTGCTTCAGGACGCAGAGATTCATCGAAATATCCGTAATCCCCGACTCCACCATCTTGCGGACCCAGGTCTCAACCATGGCGACCTTGCCTCCAAGTGGAAACAGCGGTTTTGGAATGTACCTCACAGTCAGCGGTTCAAGTCGTCGACCGAGACCAGCAGCGAGGATCGCGCAGCGGATTTTCTCCTGCCCTTCGTGACGATAGCCCCAACACTTTTCCAGATAACTATCACTGAATTGAATCGGCATGAGAATTCGTTTCACACTTGTTTGTAATGGAACTGGAATCACAATTGGAGGCGATTGGCCGCGAATGACTCGATCGATGAGAGCATTTCGGCGCTGATTTTCACTTGATGCTTCAGGAATCGACCTTCGGGTTGTTCAATCGATTGACGCAGACTACATCCTCGTCAGACCAAGGGCTTCTGGCAAGCGTGATCGCGCCATTATCAATGTTGCGCGGGATGGCCCGACCGCGAAAGTCCTTAAAATCGACAGGATCCACTTGTTTTTTTGCAAAGTTCCGCCTGATCACGGTAAAGCAGCTGCGGCGACTCCTCCCACAACGCCATTCGACGACGGTTGCTTTCAATGAGGGGATCGTAGATAGTGAGGACCCCCGCCACGGCAACTCGAACATTTCGCGGTGGAACAGGCATTTCTACCAATGCCAGTTTTTCACGAGGTAGATGCTTAATCGTTGCGTCCGTAAAAGCCCGGCAAATGCATTCGTACGTCCCATCTGGAGAAACACATAATAAAGAAATTCCGGGTTGAGTGATGCTTTTAAGGGCGGATGCGATGCAATGCCCTTTATATCTTTATGTCCGGAATCCGTGGGTTGAAACCCACGGCTACCGTCAACGGTCGCTCCGCGACGGGGATCACAGTCTACGGTGCCTGTCAGTCTACGGTGCCTGTCACCTGCAGCAGCTCTTCCAGATCTGTTCGTACCTCGGCTTTAAGGGAAGAATCGGCCAGCCACGCCAAGACAGGATTTGTTGGTGATCAGTAAGTAGGGTGTGACAAACGGCTGGCAAGCAGTGCAGGCACACCAGTCTGCACTGGCCCTCATGGTGTGCCTGCGCTCGCGATGCTCGCTGGTCACACCCTACAAGAACTTCGGTTCTCAATGTGAATGCGGTTTAGGACCGATCGAGAATTACCTGTCCCTCGCACCCCACTCGCCAACGCCGTTGAGGATTTGATAGAGTCAGAATCAGTGCAGCGCATAACCGGCTTCCGGCTACCTGCTTCCCCTTGCCACGGGGAGAAGGGACTTCGAGAAACCTTGTGAAAACACGACGATAAGTCCTTAACGGCGTTATCGAGGTCGGACTAACGCATCCGATTTGTCACATCGCGGGCGACTGCAAAGATGATGCGGTCCCGAGGGACGGATTTTGCTGTCCATTCAAAGCAGCGCCAGGTTCCGTCAGATGCACTGTAGCGATTTTGAAACTGCACGACGGGGTGGCCGAGCTGCAATTGTGACATCACCGCGATCGTTTGTTCCCGATCCTCCGGATGCACAAACTCCAAAAACGGGCGCGCAAGCAGCTCCGTTTCTGAATACCCAAGCACGCGCGAAAAGTTGGCGTTCACCCGACGGACAAAGCCGTCAAGGCCAGCGATGCAAAACAAGTCGAGACTGAGTTCAAAAAATTTCTCCAGATCATTTGCAGCCCGTCGCAACAATGATTCCAGATACAACGTCAGTTCACATGCAACAATGCTGGCATCCGCAGGTCGCTCGTCAGGATCGACCGAAAGGCATTTCATCGCGAGCCGCACAAGCACCCCATCGGCTCCGCTGTTGATCAGTTTCGAATACGTGTCGTCCAGGTCCGCCTGTGTGGCCTTGAAACACACGTCAAGGAAATTGGTCCCGCGATACGGCGGACTACCAGTCAGGATTTCGCACAGAATTCCGCCCAATCCAAACACATCAGATCGCACATCCGAGCATTCTCCACGCGCTTGCTCGGGAGACATATAGGCGGGTGTTCCCCACACTGCCCCGGCAGGCACATCCGCAGCGAGGTCCTGCAACGACATACCAGGCAATTTCTCTGCAGCTCCATCGTCCGGCAGAAAAAGTTCAACGCCGTCGTGAACCTGTGAGCGAACACAGAGATTGGAGGAAGCTCGCGCGAGCCCCCAATCCATCAGATGAACTTCACCAAAGGCACCGACCATGATGTTGGCCGGTTTGATGTCACAATGGATGACACCGCACGCATGCGTATACGACAACGTCTGGCAGACATGTTCGAAGATATTCAGGAACCGAGGAAGATCATCCTGAGGTGACGAGCGAGCGGCGAAAAGGTTTGCCAGTGTCATGCCGTTGACGAGCTTCATTGCGAAGTAAGGTCGGTCGTCAAGGGTCTTGCCTGTTTCGTGAATAGGGATGATGCCCGGATGCTGCAATCGACCTGTGATGCGTGCCTCATTGATGAACTGCTGATGAATGTGATAGTTTTTCTGATGTTGCTTGAGCAGTAACTTAATCGCGACTTTCCGATCCACATCCATGTCGCGGGCTTCGAGGATGATTCCCATTCCGCCGCGAGCAATCTCCTTTTCCAGGCGAAACCGTCCCAGAATACGTCCTTCCAGGTCCGCCGCAAGTTCCGGCTCGGGTACGCTGCTCTGCGAAAATGGAACAGTTTTCCGCTGGTCTTGCCTGTCGTGGTCGTCGTCCAGGTTGTTCTGAGGACGATTGCCCGCACCGCTTACGCTGTCGATACGTTGAACGCCTGACTGCTCCGGTCCCCTCGCCTCAATGGACTTGAGCGAACCAGGCGTCGCATGTTCTTGTGGGTGCCGCCTCTTGGGCGAATCATCACGTTTCATATCGGTCAATCCGCAAAAAATTCACCGAGCACCACCGACACCGGCAATTACGCCGATGGCAATCAGATGCTCCACATCCGTACGGAATTCATCATTTTCTTCTTCGTCTCTTCTGACGATCGATTATTTTCCTTTCACGATCTGCAGCAGCACGCTTTGACCATCACGACCGGGCGTGGGCCATTCAGCGATCGACTCCAGTTTCAACCGGTTCAGGAGTCCTTCGGATTCAGCCTCTGCGAATTCTTCCGTCCACCGTGGACCCTTGATGAGCAGCATCTGCCCGACGGACTTCCAAACGTGTGCGAACCATGTGAGAAGTTTGCTGATCGATCCCACAGCCCGCACCGTGACAACCTGAAACCGATGCTTTTTCAGAATCGTTTCAGCACGATCGGCATGGACCGTAATCGGCAATCGCAACGCCTTGACAATTGCCTGCAACGCGGTCGCCTTCTTGCCGATTGATTCGCAGAGCGCAACTTTCAGATCCGGACGCAGGATCGCCAGCACGATGCCGGGAACTCCACCTCCGGACCCCACATCCATAACCGTGGAATCTTTGGGAACATGCCGCGACAATTCAATCGTGTCCAGCAGGTCACGCGTGACAAACAAGTCCCAGTCTGTATGACGAGTCAGATTCAAACGGCTGTTCCAGTCCCACAGCAGCCGGCAATAATGCGCCAGCCGCGCCGCCTGCTCATCGGTCACCGACAACTGATGAACGGCAACGACTCTCAGCAACTGCTGGACATCTTCAAGCGAAGCGGACGTGCTGGCAGGTGGATCAAAATACGGCGTATCACGAGTTTCAAGAGTTGAATCAGACAAGTCCGAACACCATATCCATTTCTTCAGCGATGTGTTTCAGTTCGGCAGCGTCGCCGCCACCGACTTCAGCCGCGACCCAACCGTAAAAGTTAATTTCACGCAAAGCCTTGCGAACATCGGCATAGTCAATGTCGCCTTCTGAGATCCGAGCCCACTCGTCGTTCGCCCGTGAATAGCCCTTGATATCCAGTTTCATCACGCGTTTGCCCAGTTGGCGAATCCAGTCGCCCATGCTGCCATATTTCCAATGATTGCCGATATCAAATTGCATGCCAACCCACGGTGAATTCAATTCATCCACATATGCGACAAACTTGGCGGCGGTCTGAGTATGATCGCCAGCGTGATCGTACAGAAACTGATTCCAGACATTTTCAATGACGATCTGCACGCCCAACTGTGCAGCGAGCGGCACGGCAAGCGAAATATTTTCGATCGAACGTTTCCAGATCTCGGCTTCAGGGCCATCCGACCCTTTTCCCACGACGAGCAGGACTGAGTGGCCCCCGACGGCGTGCGTCTCGCGAATGGCGGCTTGCAGAGATTCCAGCGCTTTTGCCCGAACTGCAGCGTCTGCGTTTGTGTGCCGAATGTCCCAGTGTGTCGAGTTCACCGTTCCATCCACCGGCAGGCCACTTTCCGCTATGGCCTGAATCGTCTCCGCCACATTCATCCCGGGAGCATTCATCTCAATTCCGTCAAACCCTGCGGCCTTCACGGCTTTGAACTTTTCCGTCAGCGTGCCGGGTATCTTTACCATCCCGATCTTCAGCGTCTTCCACAATCGCCCCTTCAGACCATCGCCTTCCAGAGCCAACGCTGTCAAGGGAACAGCCGATGCCGAGCCCGTTCCGGCCAGAATCGAACCTGTGGCAGTCGCCAGCGCAGTTGACTGAAGAAACCCTCGGCGTGAAAAATGATCAAACATCATGGCAAATCTTCCCAAGCGTCGCAAAATTTCAGGATCAGGACAACCCACAATGGGAAAGTCTACCTGCGACGAGGACGCGATTCAATCTGCCAGGCCATCAACGTCGGATCAACACCTTTGAACCGACGGTCAGCAACGCAAAGACTTCTTCAATGTTCTGGTCGTCCAGATGAATGCAGCCGCGTGAGACGGCCTGGCCAATCGAATCCGGGTCAATCGTGCCATGGATTCCGATGTGATTACCAAGTCCCAGCCAGTATTCCCCGAGCGGATTTTCCGGATCATCGGCATCCACCACTCCTCCGTCGGGATTGTACCAGGTCGGATTCTCCAGTTTTTCTTCCACTTTGAATTCCCCCGTGGGAGTACCATTGTCCGCGCCAATCCCGATCGGATAACAATGCACGTACCAGCCATGCGCGTGAACGGTCAGACAGAAATCCTGCAGATCCGCAACCGCTCCGAACGGGCCGCGCACCACCTTCAGCTGTTGCCCTGCCTGGAGATCGTCCGGATCGACACGATTCAAACGTGCGAGATACTGCCAGGGCACATCATACTTTTTCGCGATCGAACCAAGTGTTTCACCATAATCGACAAAATGCGGTTCTGCGAACTGACGCTCAGGTGTCGTAAAAATGATCGCCGCAGTTTCATCGATCCGCTTTTGAATCGTGTGTCGATGCTCCGGATGTTTCCAGTAGATATCAGACATTTCCTGATGTGCTTCGAGGATCTGATCTGCTTCCATAAATTCTTCGATGCGCCGCAGTCGTGCTGCAATGTCGGCGGTCAGCACGGCAGGTTGCCGAGTACGCACGGGGTTCTCTTCGGCGCTTTGTGGTGCGTCAGGTTCATATGACGCCTGAGTCACCTGAGAGTTGCGCCGAACATTCGATCCTTTTTGATTCGCGCGGTTTGCACCGCGTGAATCAGATTCGGTGGCCCCTTGCGCGTCACGGCGTTTGCTGTGCGCAAGCGCATGGACGAGTGGATCAGTGCTGTCAATAGCTTCGCTGTCGGTTTCGACAGACGATTCATCACGAATATCGCCCCAGTCGGCGTCCAGGAATGAATCGGTCTCGTCGGGCGTTTCCTGAATTGACTTTGCCACCGAACCTGTCGCAGCAGACCGCACGCGCGGGACCAGGTCCAGTTGCCAGACCAGAAATGCGGCAGCGACGCCACTGACAATCCACCAATGGAGTTTTGACTTTCGCGCAGGTTTTGTAGCGAACGGTTCCATGTTCGGCGTTACTCCACGATCCTTTTGAAGTGTAGCACTGGTGCTGTCAGGATTGTCGCAAACCCTGCAATTTACGGCTACCCCGATCTGAGGGCGTGGCGATTCGGCGGCA
>CAMAVB010000085.1 GCA_945861465.1 Candidatus Kuenenia stuttgartensis | reverse complement strand
TCTGGATCGCTGTCAGGAACGTCGTCGCGATTTCGATCCGGATAAAACAGCAGGTAGGGAACGTTCAGCACGAACACCCCGTCGTGACCGAACGCCAGACCTGTCGCCAGATTCAACCCATCAATGAAGTCCCGGCCTCGATCCATGCGTCCGTCTCCGTCAGAGTCTTCCAGAATCGTGATGCGGTCGGCACCTCGTGGTCCGTGCGGCGGTGGGTCTGGAACCCGGTCGTATTTTGTCCGCGAATAGCGATCAACCTGCACCCGCTGCAACCCTGCGGGATTTGGGTACTGCAAATACTGAATGACCCACAACCGGCCTCGGTCGTCGAACTCAATGCAGACCGGCTGACGAACCAAAGGTTCGCTCGCCACCAATTGCACTTCAAATCCATCCGCCACCTGCATCCGAGTGACAGCCTCCTCCGGCGTGAGTCCCTGCGCGTGCGTTTGAGTGGTGTCGATCGCGCAACATCCGGCGAAGATCAGAGCAATCAGGACTTTCATTCGGTGGTCGGCGCGCATGATTCAATTTTCCATCCCAAGTCGTTGCGAGGCTCAGGACAGAATATCGTGCATTCTGTGGCCGCTGTCGATGCTGCGACCTGTAATCGACAGGGCTGGGGGCATTCGCAGTCTTCTGCGACTGCGAAATTTCAAATTTCAGATCGAAATTTCAAATTTCAAATTTCAAATCAAAAATCCCCGGGTTCTTAGGACTGCGGCAGAATTAAGTGGGGCACGATTCCATCGTGCCGGGCACGTTAAAAACGTGCCCCACGCCCAGAAGACGACAGCTATTTCTCCTCCGATCCTTAGCGCTGGCTGCTGGCGGTCGTGCGGCGGGGTCGGATGAAGCGAAGCATGCCCGTGCCGTCGCTGGAAACGGAGTTGGTGCCGGTTTGCAGGTCGTGCTGCAGCACACCGGGGATAATGCGGCGGAGTCGGATGCTCCACAGATCGCCCGGTTTGGCACCGGTGGCGGAGAGTTCCTTCAACGGGATTGCCGCTTCAATGCGCCAGGCGGAGGCGTCAGCATCCAGCGCGACGAACCATTTCGGATTCCATTTGTCAAGCATCCAGCATCGGTCACTGGTCTCACCGGATTCATCGACCGTGAGCTGAAAGGTCGTAGCAAAGTCGCGATCGGTATCGACTTCCAGCTCCAGCCGATCTCGATTTTCATGCCTGGCGTCGTAGTCGCGGTGCATGGCCAGTTCGATGGGCCGTGATTTTTCTGGAGCGCGCTGCAGACGTGCGGCGATGTAGAGGAATTCGTCGTCCCACGCGAGCATGGTCAGACTGGAGATATCTGCTCCCCCGGCAACTGATTTGGAGCGAGTTCCAGTGGCGTGATCGGCTGCATCGCGAATAAACGGCGTGAGCGGAAGTTCCTGGGCGTCTTCCCAGATGCTGTCGGTCAACACACCGTCCAGAAACGGTCGTTCGCTGCGTTGAGGAAGATTGATCAACGGCAGCAATGGCGCGGCGGGCATGTGAGTCACCTGCATTTCGCACCGCGCGAACACCCCATACTGATCATCGCGCTGACTGAGTTCGGAAAGGGTCGTTGACTGTTCGCCGCTCTGCTGCTGCAGTCGGTAATTGGCCGCAATTCGCAGTCGAACAAGCGGGTTGAGCGCGGCGGTACCGTTGCCGCGTGCTGGATTCGAGAGAATACTGAACGCCGTCAGCGCATGAGAATCCCAGCGTTGATGCAGCACTTCCAGCGCGTCGGTTGCGCCGCTGGCAAACGATGACGTCGCAGGAGCCTGAATTTTGGGCTGCACAGAAAATGGAGATTCTCCGGTTTCCGCTGCGGTGTTCGGCGTGGCTCGCAGCGCCATTTCCTGTGACTGCTGCGAAGCGGTCTTACGCATGGTGCTTCCCAGACGATAGAGGCGCGCTTCTGCCGAGGAATAGAACAGGAACAGCATTTCCGCAGCCGTCTGAGCTTCTTCAGACGTCGGATAGCGTCGCACAATCTCCTGTTGGACCGCCAGATAGCCCTCCATATTGTTCTGCTGCAGATTGATATCCGCCAGATCCCGCAACTGCTTAAGTGCCAGGGTTGCCGGCAAGTTGGCTCCGACGCCATGAAGCTGCGCGATGAATCCATCGTCGGTCTGAGCCGACTGCATGTGACCATGCAGAGCGGTCGATTCGAGATGTGCTGTCTGCAACGTGGTTTTCAGAATCTCAATCTGCGCGCGGCTCCGAGCATCGTACGGACGACGCGCGTCAGATTTCAGTTTGTGCGCGATACCATCGAACAGACTCCCGATACTCGCCGTGTCTTCGGCGTCGAATAATATCACGTAACCAGCTTTGGCAGCTGGCACCGGCACAGATTCGATGGTCCGTCCAAACATCTGCTGGATGGCATCGTGGAGTAAGCCGGATGTGGTCCCCAGCGAAGGCAGCAGGTCGTCGTCGCGAAACGTGAGTGCGGCGGACTGGTTTTCAGGAACGCGGCTGACAACGCGTTCCACTTTCCATGGCGACAGGTTCAACCGGGACAACTGGGTCCCGTCGGCCTGATCGTCAGCAGCCAGCGAGATGGCACGTGGCAGCACATCGCCCAAAATCGCGGCAATCGCGTCGTCATCGGATGCGGGCTCGATCACAATCACGGACGGCCGCCAGTTGCGGATGTCACGGGCAATTCGTAATGGCAGCAGCGTCCTGAGCCGACCATCGTTCTGTCGGTTCCATTCCGCCACAAGCTGTTCTGACGATCGATGATGTTCGGGTTTTGTGCGCGGAAACATCCAGTGCGAACTCGTGTCATTGCCACCCAGCCTGGTGATGGCAGCCGTGCAGTCATCCGACATCGGAACACCGTCCCGCAGAGCATCGCCTGCCAGACTGAGCGACTGCGAAAGCTGAATGGCGATTGATCGAATTCCCTGTTCAGCAGAAACGCTTGCTAAAAGGTGCCATGCAGCTTTGTCGGCATCGGTAATCAGGTTCAGCACACCAGTTCGAAAACCCGCCGATCGAACAGACTGCCAGGTGTTTCCGCTGTCAGACGAGCGCACGATCTGGCCGAGACTTCCCACGCCGATGACATCGGCCGGATTCAGAAAATGCAGGCGGTTGACGCGACCTGTCAGCGGCAGTGATACGAGTTTCCAGCTTTGCCCGTTGTCCGTCGAATGCAGCAGACATGCCCCGGGGTTACCGCCGAGCAGAATCGTTGAACCGTCATGCGCGACGACGTGAAAATCGAGTAAGTCCGCGAATTCGTGAGGAATCAGGCCGGCCGGCGGGCTCCATGTGACGCCGCCATCGCTGGTCGCGAGTAACAGGCCGCCGTCACCCGCGATCCAGCCGCGCGCGTCAGGATCCAGCGACACATCACGGATCGCCCGAAGCGTTGGTTCTGGTTGGTTGATGATCACTGCCTGATCAGCCACAACCGCTGCGTAACTTTGATGCTGCCCGACCACGATCCCGTCGGATTCGCTGAGAAACTGCGCTCCCAGCCAGGGCCCGCCGGTTTGATCAGTCAGAATCGGCGACCACGAGAGACCGCCGTCAGCTGTGCGAAAGATCGCATGATCGCTGCGGTTTCGCATGGGAGCAGTCACGGCGACAGCACCTTCCAGTCCGAAATACTGAACGTGCAACATGCCCGGCAAAGCGGCCGCCGGCACAGTCGATGTGCCGATCGAATTAGCGCCAGCGCTGGCGGTAAGGTCCCTCCACGTGATGCCTCCGTCTCGTGTGTGCAACAGCACGGCCGATTGTTGCGACGAAGTCCCCTGCTGCGTCCTGCTGCCAGCGACCCAACCGATGGTGTTTGTCAGGAAGCAGACAGATTTCAAACTGCATTCGAACGGCGTGATGCGTGTGGTCCATGTGACCCCGGCGTCTTCGGAAAAACAGATGACTCCGCGTTCGCCGACCGCCCATGTCAATGGCCCGACGTGGCACACATCATTCAGACTGGCATCCTCGGTGATTGCGACAGTTCTTGGAATGGCCGCGGAAAAGAATGCTTCTGCTGGCGGGTCGAACTCACGAAGTTCAATCGTGGGAGAATTCGCACGGGGAATCGAAGACTCGCGATTCGTCGGTCGAGTTAATGGTTTAGCCTGCTGAGTTGTTGTGGCCGGGCGCTTCTTATTTGTCGATTCTGTCGTTTGATTTCGTTTGGTCGATTCAACTGCCTCAGACTCTGATTGATCAATTTCCGGTTCGGACAAATTGAATTTGTCGCCGAAGTCCGGCAGGCTCAGTTCCTGAAACGCTGCGCCGCTACTGTCCCACAGCAAAAATACAAGAATTGCAGGCGCGAGATACGACAAGTGGCGAGTCATCCGTGACTCCTTTAAGTTTGAAATGGCCTTAGATGTCGATAGCGTGACTTTTCTTGAATTTTGCGGCAAGCCCAAGCTTGCCTGCGATGGCGTGGACTTCAGTGTCTTTCAGTGAGCGGCAAGGCGCCAGCCTCCGGTGTTTTCCCTTTGTTTTTAGGAACAGTGAGCGGTGGCTAGTGCTGGGCTGTTAAAAATCTGGGGTTGTTGCCCGGTTTTCAAGATGCAGGATTTGAGCGGCGCGTGTTATCAGCGGGGATTCTATAATGCATCGGCTTTGCATATTGTGGCTTTCCACCCTGGCTCGTCCAGGTGGAAGCCAAATTTGGAAACCAGCTCGGGGCGCGATTCCCATCACGCCGCTTTCCACTCTGGCTTGCCCAGGTGGAAGCGAATCTGGCTGCCGGGCACGTTGCAGAACCAAACTATGCTACCACCGAGGCAAGCTCGGTGGCGTGCAGCAATGTGGAATCGACGCCGCGTCTGGTGGCCAGACGGGGCTTCCATCCACGCAAGGTGGATGGCGTGCCGGGGAATACGAGACAGTCGTACCCGACGCTTCGCAACGACGAACAAAAATGGCACAATTCAAAAGTGAAGTAGACCCTCCACAATAGCAAATTTTTAACGGCCCAGGCTAGCGCCCTGCGTCTAATTGGGTTGCGGGCGAAGCCCGCGCCAAGATGAAACACTAAATGACGACTTCGACTGTCCGTTACTCGCTTGTAGTCCTGGCTTTAGCCGGAACATGCGTGAATGTTATTGCCCGGGCAGGCTGAATGCGTCGCAGGTCAATGAGGTTCGCAAGTCCACCAGTAGCCCCGAGCTGGTCTCAGTCGATGCTGTGACGTCGTTAATGAGCCAGGTGCCAGGAACCAGCCAGTTCGCCTTTCAGTTTGTGTGTTTTCAGCACAGCCTGAAAGGCATCCTCCATGAGCGATGCAAACGTGGCTTCGAGAGTCTGGCCCACTTCCGGATGTTTCTTCACCAGCCGCCGCGCCGCCCTCACGAACGACGACGATTGCAAAAGAACGCGCATCATTTCATGATCTCGCGCATCAATTCGCCCGGGGTCGTCGGCAAGCAACGGCCTTCTGCAAACTCCTGGCGAGATTCTTTGATCTCAGCCACGAGACGCTGGCGAGACGCTTGAGCCAATCGGCGGTGCAGGATACCAATCAACTCTTCTTGCTCATCATGTGACAATTGATCCGCCGCTTCCAAAACCTCGCCAAATTGCAATACGTGCGCCATGAGATCATCTCCAATTTCAAAAAGAAGCTGATGCTTATCTTACCGGAGATCGTCACCATTTTCGAGCGCCATCCCCGGAATATTTGCGACGAGATGTTGCGATGGACTCCGGCAAGGATGTCTTCCGCTGTGGCTTGCACTACAATCGAACGATTCGATGTGAGCTCACCAATTGCAAAGCTTTGCTGCCGTTCTAAATCGGAGCTGTCTCTATGCTGCATTGTTCACTGCGTTCGTTGATGGTGTTATTGTTGCTGGCTGTACCAGTCGAAGCACGTGCGCAGGTTGCGGCAGGGGGCGACATGGAACTTGCGGTACATGACGGACTGCAGCTCTGGCTGGATGCGTCGCGGGTCAATGAGTTTCGCAAGTCCACCAGTAGCCCCGAGCTGGTCTCAGGCGATGCTGTGACGTCGTGGCCGGACAGCTCCACCATGCAACGAACGGTGGCTCAGGCCGAGGAAAAGTTGAGGCCCAGGCTAGTGCGAGTCGGTGATGCATGGTTAATGCGATTTGATGGCGAAGATGATCATTTTCGTCTGCCGGGAACCGGCGTCGATCTGCAGGCAGCGACGGTGCTTATCGTCGCCGCACCGCATGCGAATCCCGGTGATTTTCGAGGCATCATGGCGACCAACGCTTTGAATCATCGTGACTACGAGTCAGGCTTGACCATTGATCTTGGACCGGGTCCATCGTTCAAGTTCGACCAGCTGAACATTGAGGGTAAAGGGTTCGGTGGCGCCAACGATTTGCTCAATTCCACAAGCGATTTTGGCACGCTGCATACAATCGAAGCGGTATTTGATGCGACGGCAAACCAGGTCACTTTGAATCTCGACGGCAAGTTGGAAGGCACTCGCCCGTTCACGCCGTCTAAGATGTCATTCGATGAAGTGACCGTTGGAGCACGATTCTATACGAATGGTCCGGGGCCGCAGGAAGTTCGGGGACCGTTTCAGGGAGATATCGCCGAGTTGCTTGTCTACAACCGAGTCCTCACCGATGCAGAGACCACAAGCGTTCGCCAATATCTCAACAGGAAGTATGGAAAGCTTGCGGAGGAATTGCCGGAGGAACTGAAACTGGCCAGTGCGGGCGGTGTGCCGCTCGTCAAGGTGGAGAATCCTCCGGCGATACAAATGCTACAGCCAGGTTTCTCCGTCCGCGAGATTCCTGTCGAACTCACAAATGTCAACAACGTCCGCTATCGAGGCGACGGGAAACTCGTCACGCTGGGCTATAATGGCGACATTCATCTTCTCAGCGACACTGACGGCGATGGCATCGAAGACAGCGCGGAATTGTTCTGGAAGAACGAAGGCAGCATTCGTGGCCCCATCGGCTTGTTGCTGACTCCTCCTGGCTATGCAAAAGGCAACGGCGTTTTTGTGCCGAACAAGGGCAAAGTGTCGCTGATCGTCGATACGAACGGGGATGACAAAGCCGATGAAGAAATCATCGTGGCTCAGGGCTGGAAGGAGATCTTCACGACCGTTGATGCACTGGGCATAGCGATGGACAAGGACGGCAACATCTACTTCGGGCTGGGTGTTGCAAATTTTGCCGACGCCTATCAGATCGACAAGGAAGGCAAGTCCGTCTACGACATCAACTCTGATAACGGAACGATTCAGAAGGTGTCGGCAGATTTCAGCAAACGAAAGACTGTCTGCACGGGTATTCGCTTTCCCGTGGCAATGGCATTCAATCATGAGGGCGATCTCTTCTGCACTGAACAGGAAGGAGCGACGTGGCTTCCGAACGGGAATCCGCTCGACGAATTGCTTCATATCCGACTCGATGGAATCGGCCCGAACGGCAAGCCCGCGACACAGCAACACTTCGGATTTCCACCGCGACATCCCCGTCACAATCCCCATGTCATCGATGAACCTTCGACGTTCGACTATGCGCCTCAGCATCAATCCACCTGCGGCATGGTGTTCAATGAATCGATCAACGGTGGTCCCGTGTTCGGACCTGAATCATGGGCGGGCGACGCAATCGTTTGCGGCGAATCACGCGGAAAACTGTGGCGGACCAAACTCGTCAAGACGCCGTCGGGATACGTTGCGGCGTCGCAATTATTTGCATGTCTGCAGATGCTGACGGTGGATGCCTGCATGGCTCCGGATGGAGATCTGGTCGTGGCCTGTCACAGCGGACCGCCGGACTGGGGCACAGGACCAACCGGGATCGGCAAACTGTTCAGGATTCAGATGGATCAACCAGAGGCTGCTCGTCCGGTGGCGACGTGGGCTGCGGGCCCCCAGGAAATTCGAATTGCGTTCGATCGCCCCCTGGATGCGACAGAGCTTCGTCAGCTGACAGAACGGATCCGAATCGAACACGGCGAACACGTTCGCGCCGGCGATCGCTTTGAGAATCTGATGCCACCTTATGCCGCCGTCCGCGCTCAGCTGATTAAGCCGCGCTTCGAACTGCCTGTCATCGGAACTGCAGTGACCAGTGACCTGCGTACGCTGATCATCAACACGGCTCCGATGACTTCAAACGAATATTACGCCGTAACGGTTCCGATGTCATCCGAGCTTGATGTGGACTTTGCGCTCCATGGCGTTGAAGCCAGATGGACTCCTGCCGCAGGAAACGCCACACCAGCATGGTCCGGCTGGTTGCCGCATCCTGATTTGACGGTTGCGAAAACGATGCTCGCAGGCAGCGCAGGGCACGCAGCTTTCTGGACCGCGCTTGAGCAGCCCGGAATCCTGACGCTCAGATCAGAGCTGAACCTGCACAACATCCTGCGACCGGCGATTCAGCCGGGAACCAGCATTGACTACGAGTGGCCCGCCGAAGAGGCCATTGTCACATTCAGCAGCGACCACGGAATGGTAATTCAGGCCAGCCGCGTCGCCGATGCGAATCAGCCTGTGACCGAGATCGCCGTTGTCTGTGATCAATCCAATGTGGAATGGCAGCTGGCGACGTTCAGGACTTCTGCGGATCTCACTGAACCTGTCGATGTCGTCATCGCGATTCAAACCGGAGGCAGCCCGATTCCTGAACTGAAGGTCTCTGTGCAGACCAATGAGGATTCTTCGCTCCGGCCTCTGCAACTTCATCGTTTCATGCTGCCGTGGGTGGACGTGAATCCAAAAAGTAGTTCGACAACGCAGGCTGCACCGTTGAAGATTGCTGAACTGGAAGGTGGTAGCTGGGCTCGCGGTCGCAAGATATTCCGCAGTGACGCGGCGAGTTGCTTCAAATGTCATTCCGTGGGCGGAGGTGGAGCGCGAATCGGACCGGATTTAAGTAACCTCGTGCATCGTGATTATGCGTCAGTGATGCGCGATGTTGCGAACCCGAGTTTCGGAATCAACCCCGACTACATCGGCCATGTGATCGTTCTCAACGACGGGCGCGTACTCACAGGCGTCCTGCAAACGGACGGAGATCAGCTTTTGCTGGGTGACGAAAAAGGCACCGTCACGAAGCTGTCGAAATCAGACATTGAATCCATGACAGCGTCAAAGACGTCCGTGATGCCGACCGGAGTCGCCCAAAAGTTGACCGCCGATCAGATGAAGGATCTGATCACCTTCCTGATGACGCCACCGCCTCACATGCCGCTCGAATCGCCGCTCACCGCACCACCGCTGCGAACACAGGCGGAGGTGGCTGCTGCACTGGCGGGATCGCCGCAGGTTCCCGAACCGACACGTCCATTGAATCTCGTGCTGGTCGATGGGCCCAAAGATCACGGGCCGGGCGAGCATGACTATCCAGCGTGGAAGTCTGCCTGGGAAGAGCTTCTTTCCGCCGCCGACAATGTTTCAGTATCGACAGCGACAGAGTTTCCGAGCGACGATCAACTGGCTTCGGCGGATGTGTTAGTGTTTTTCCAGAAAGGCAGTTTCGAACCCGACCGTCCGGCAAAGCTGGATGCGTTTCTCGCGCGCGGCGGCGGAGCGGTTTACATTCACTGGGCGGTCAATGGCAGTGATCAAGTTCAGGAGTTTTCAAAACGCATCGGGTATGCATCGTGGGGCGGTCGCATTGCGTTTCGTCACGGCCCGTTGACTCTTGACATTCACAACACCGATCATCCGATCGTCCGCAACTTTGAGCAGTTGCAACTTTACGACGAAAGTTACTGGAAACTCACCGGGCAGCCGCAGGACGTTACGCTGCTGGCGACGAGTACCGAAGACGGAGTGCCGACGCCTCAAATGTGGACGACAGAAAAAGGCAGCGGTCGAGTCTTCGTCAGCATTCCTGGCCACTACAGCTGGACATTCGATGATCCGCTGTTTCGCACGTTGTTGCTGCGCGGGATTGCCTGGACTGCCAAGGAACCGATCGATCGGTTCAATGATCTGGTGACACCCGGAGCCCGAATGACGAAGTAGAACGGTGACTCTGTGATCGGAATGGCGCTCGTGCTTTGACAAGGCTTGGTTTTGTAGTAGGCCGGACCAAGCGAAGCGCCGTTCCGGCAATTGGCCGACCTGCCGGAACGGCGCTTCGCTTGGTCCGGCCTACTGATTCAACCCCAATTCGTTGGGTTCACAAAGCACTCGCCACCGGTGTCGGCACCTTGAATTGCAGGAAACACCGGCGGCTAGCGCCTTGCCGCTCACACGGAATTATGCCCGGGTCTTAAATGTGGCCGCGCGGAATATCAACGGCCCAAAGCCCGAATTGAGATCGCGCGTTCGGCAAAGACCCGACGAATTTCTGACGCGATCTCTACCGACTGCGGAGTGTCACTGTGAATGCAGAGCGTATCGTGTTGCAGTTCGAGTCGCGTGCCATCGATCGCAACAACGTGTCCGGTTTCGGCAATTGTGGCAGCTCGCGCAGCGATCTGATGGGCGTGCAGCATCGCATTTGGCTGACTTCGTGGCACAAGCGATCCGTCGCCAAGATAATTCCGATCGGCAAAGACTTCATGCAGACTCCGCAGGCCAATTGCATTCGCTGCTTCCGGCAGATAGCTGCCGGAAAGTCCCACCAGCCAGCAATCAGGATCAAAAGCCTGTACCGCGTGTGCGATCGCGAATGCTGTCTCCGGCGAAGTCGCCGCAAGGTTGTAGAGTGCTCCATGTGGCTTCACATGATGCAGCGTGGCTCCGAATTCTTCAACAATCCTTGAGACGCCCTGAATCTGTTGCGAAACAAGTTCGTGTATTTCCTGCGGCGACATCGGTACGACGATGCGTCCAAAATTCACGCGGTCGGCGTAGCCTGGGTGCGCGCCGATTGCCACGTGCATACTCAGCGCACGTTCAACGACTTTACGAATTCGATCCGGGCCTCCAGCATGGCCGCCACAAGCCACATTGATCGACGAAACATAGGGCATTAGCCTCGCATCGAGAGTTTCGCCCTCAATGCCGTCAATTTCGCCAAGATCACAATTCAGGTCGATGGAAAGCATTCAGAACCCTTGACAAAACAGGTAGCTGGATTCTCACGGATTAGAAATGGGGCTGAATTCCAGCGAATCCAGCTACGAAGAGCGGTCCTGTCAGGGGGCTTAACGGCTATCCAGTTCTCGGATAGCCGCTTAGGAACGACGCAGAAATAACTGTCGTCTTCCGGACGTGGGGCACGTTTTTAACGTGCCCAGCACGATGGAATCGTGCTCCACGTATTTCTGTCTCAGTCCTTAGTAGAGTCTACCGCTGAATCATCAGCTCGGCCATGATCAGCGCTTTCGTTAACATCTGCTGCTGCTGTCTGAAAAAGACCTGAGCCTGATCGAGCGTAACCATTGCGAACCCGACTAACTGACCTGGCCGCAGTTGTGCTGCGATTCCCAGATCCGCAGTGATCACATGTCCGATGCGCGGATAACCACCTGTCGGAGCACAGTCGGCCATCAATAAAATCGGGTTGCCGTCCGGTGGCAGCTGAATCGTTCCGGGGATCACTCCTTCGGACAGCAGTTCGTCGCGAAGTTCGAGTTCCAGCCGCTGATCGGTGAGGCGATAACCCATGCGGTCAGACCGAGATGAGATTCGGAACGCGGCATTGAGCAGCCGTTCAAGCCCGGAGGAACTCAACCAGGGCGTATGCGTCCCGGATATGATTCGCAGAGTCGCAATGTCAGGCTTCGGAAGATCGATCGGCCGCACAAACCAGTTGGGTTGAACTGGTCGCCCGGTCCCGGATCGTACTGCCGACAACTGCTCAAACATTTGACGACCGGTTTCAGACGGCGTGCCGAGAGCAAGGTCATCGCCAGCCGTCAACATTCGTCCGCAATGGCCACCGAAGGCAGCACGCAGAGCGGTTGATCGACTACCCATCACAACCGGCACATCCACGCCGCCAGCAATTGCCAGATAACTCCGGCATCCACGTCGCGCTGTCTGAAATCGAATCCGCGAGCCTGACGCGATCAGCATCGGACAGTGCTGCACGACGGGCAGCAAGCGCTCGCTGTTGTCGTGCAGTGTCGGTGCCATATCCGCCCCCGTGATGGCCACCAGCGTGTCATCGGAAAACTCGATCTCATCGCCCGTCAACGTCATTTCGATCGTCGCCATCTCGAACGGGTTGCCCACGAGTTGATTTGCCAGTTCATGCGCCATGGCATCGAGCGCGCCGCCCAGCGGAACCCCGATGTGCCGATATCCAGTGCGGCCTCGGTCCTGCACGGTGGAACAAAGTCCCGAGCGAATGATGCGGATGCGGCTCATGTTCGGTCCGCGAAATCGTCAAACTGTCTTCGACCGATCGGCACAAATCGGATGACGTCGCCGGTTCGCAGCAGACACGGCGGATCACGCTGCGGATCAAACAGCTGCACAGGAGTCCGTCCAATAACATTCCAGCCACCTGGCGACTTGCACGAATAGATCCCGGTCTGTGCGCCGCCGATCGCTACAGAACCGGCTGGCACCTGAATTCGAGGAGACGCACGGCGCGGTGTGTGCAGTTGCGAAGGCAGTCCGGCCAGATATGGGAAACCCGGAGAAAAGCCGAGCATCTGCACCACATAGATCGCGTTCCAGTGCAGGCGAACGACGTCGTCGGGATTCAGATCGTGTGCATCAGCGACTGAGGTCAGATCGAGTGCGAAATCAGAATCGTAGCAGACGGGTATGTCCAGCTTCCGTCGCGTCGTTTCCAGCGTGATCGGCACAGAGCACAGCGTGTCAGAAATCCATTTCTCCACCTCCGACCATGCCAATCTGCCGCATTGATAGTACACCGTCAGCGATTTGAATGCCGGAGCAACGGCGATCACACCTTCGATGCTGTCGTGACTAAGATGTGCGGTGGCATTCTGCACAGCCCGCCCGGCAGAGGCTTCGTCCAGCGAGCGCCAGGCGACGACTGCCGCGGAATCTCCCAGCGGTTCAATAGAAGGAGTCATAGAAATCAGTCTGATTCAATTGAAAACCGTAGGCAGTATCGAGCACCGAGCCGGTCGTTCTTGTACAATTGTCGGTTTTGATCATAAAGGGTTAAAGGGCAAATGTCATGGTCAGCCAGCAATCGAACATGCACAAACAGTAGAGTGTGACAAGCAACTCGCAGGCACACGGAATCACAGACATGGTATGGCTGCGCTGGCGATTGACGCACCCTGCAAATTCATAAACTGACCAGCAGTAGTGCAAATCGTATCACAGTCAACCGACTGCCTGATCGGGAAAACTCAGAAAGTTCAGCATGACACCAGTTTCAAAACATGGCGTGTATCGCGGATTCCGACGTTCCACCGGAATCGGAGCGTTGCCGGGTTCGATTGAACGTGGTGCCGATCCGATTTCGGAGAAGTGTCGACTGACGAGAATTTCTTACAACGCCACTTTGGCTGAAGAAGAAGTCATCGACACGGTGGCCGAACTGAATGAAGAGGTCCCGGATGACCGCGTTTACTGGTTTCGTCTGGAAGGTGTCGCCGATTCAGAGATGCTGCGACGACTTGGTGAAGCATTCGAACTTCATCCGCTGGCGCTGGAAGACGTCGTGAATACTCATCAGCGATGCAAAGTGGAAGACTACGGCGATCACCTGTTTGTCGTCATTCGCATGCCCGCGCATGAGGCCAATGGCGACATGATCACAGAACAGGTCAGCCTGTTTATCGGCGAGAGATTTGTGATTTCCATTCACGAGGGCTGCAATGCACTGGAAGTCGTGCGGCAACGTATCATGACCGCTAGAGGCAGGATTCGCGAGTACGGAGCCGACTATCTGCTGTATACGATTCTGGACCTTGTGATCGACAACTATTTTCCGATCATCGAAGGGATCGGCAATCGACTCAACGCCATCGACGATCAACTGGAAGTCGGTTTCGATCCCGGACAGCGACTGGCGATTCGCGACGTGCGTGCCGACTTACTGCTACTGCGCCGCACTGTCTGGCCACAGCGTGAAGCGATTGCAGTCCTGTTGCGCGACGATTGCCCATTAATCTCGGATATGTCGCGAACATATCTTCGCGACTGTTACGACCACACCATCCAACTGATGGACGTCATTGAAACCTATCGCGAACTCTGTGCCGATCTGCGGGATTTTCACCTGGCGGAGATCAGTCTTCGCAGCAACGAAGTGATGAAGACCCTGACGATGATTGCGACTCTGTTCATGCCCTTGAGTTTCATCGCCGGATTTTATGGCATGAATTTCCATCACATGCCGGAATTGAGCTCTCGGTATGCGTACCCGCTGACCATTGCCGTCATGATCACCATCGGCAGTAGTTTCCTGTTCTGGTTCCGTCGAAAGGGCTGGATCTGACGGGGGATAAAGTAGGTCCTTTCTGCCGGAAAGGACAGTGTTTGGTAGGTCCTTTCTGCCGGAAAGGACTGCGTTTGGTAGGTCCTTTCTGCCGGAAAGGACTTTCGCCGTAAGGCGAACCGCGCCGGGTCGCACATCCGCTCCACGTCGCCGCGTCGCCTTTCTTTCGACCGCAACTGGTCGCTGGTCGCGGCGTAGCCGCTAAGTCCTGCTCGGCAAGCAGGACCTACAGAAATCCACGACTGCACTCGATCTGACGCCAACTTTTCCCGTTGGTGGTCAGGATGATCAGAAACGGTTAGACTGCGGGGACTGAAACTCAAACACTTTGCGAGCCCATGCTGTGATGACAACCGAAAAGACTATCCCAAAAACTGAAAACAGCATGGAACCACCGCAGATTGCGGCCCAAAGATCGAAAGCACAGTATGACGTCAGCCGGGCGAATGCGGTTACGGCTGCGGCAATCGCCGACCAGCTGCGAGGCCAGGAAATTCTGGTCCTCGATTTAACGGGAGTCACGTCGATTGTAGACTTCTTTGTGATCGCCACTGGCTCCAGCCATCGTCAGATGCACGCCATCGCGGACGAAGTGAATCGTAAACTCAAGCGAGAAGACGGCAACCGACGCCTGAACATTGAAGGGTATCGAACCGAAGGCAACTGGATTCTGACGGACTACGGCGACGTGGTTCTGCATGTGTTCACAGCCGAAGGGCGGGCACTTTACAATCTGGAGCAACTCTGGGCCGATGCGCCAAGGATCGACTGGAAGTCTGAAGCTCCGCCATCGACTCGCGTGTTGAAGATGGACTTCCTGAACGACGAAGAGATATCACCTGGTCAGGATTGAATCGTCCTCGGCCGTGAGTTCAGCAGAAGGCACTTGCATGAATCTCGACGTCACGTTTTCGCAATGGCGTGAATTGCAGACTGCTGCACGAGCGGCACGCGGGAATGCATGGGCACCATATTCCAGGTATCAGGTAGGCGCGGCCGTGTTGGCATCAGACGGCAGGTTTTTCGTCGGATGCAACGTCGAGAACGCCTCGTATGGACTGACAATTTGTGCAGAACGAGTCGCCATCTGTACGGCCATTGCGCAAGGCTGTTCGAGCTTCATCGCGATTTGTGTTTCGCTCACTGGAATCCCGGTGCCCTGCGGAGCGTGTCGTCAGTTCCTCGTCGAATTCAATCCGGAGATGCTCGTCCTGCTCGACGATGTGAACCACGCGGCCGACACGCCACCGGAACTCGTCCGCCTTTCCGAGCTGCTGCCACGCGCGTTTCGGCTGCTTTGAAGTACCTTGGACATTCTTGCCCGAGAGTTGATCAGAAAGCACTTAGGACCGGCGCAGAAATAACTGTCGTCTTTGGGACGTGGGGCACGTTTTTAACGTGCCCGGCACGATGAAATCGTGCCCCACTTATTTCTGTCTCAGTCCTTAGGACAGACGATGCATCATTCGTGCCGATTTCAGCGTATTCAGCAGCAGCATCGCAATGGTCATGGGTCCAACGCCGCCAGGGACAGGAGTGATGGCCGAGGCGACGGCACAGGCGGCGACAAAGTCCACATCGCCAACCAGACGTTCGTTGACGCGATTGATACCCACGTCAATCACAACGGCTCCGGGCTTGAGCATGTCGCCCTTGACAAATTCCGGGATCCCGACGGCCGCAATCAGGATATCCGCCGTGCGGCAAACGGCACCGATGTCTGCGGTGCGACTGTGGCAGATTGTGACTGTCGCATCGATGCCTTTCTGCACCAGAAGCGCGGCCATCGGCTTGCCCACAATGTCGCTGCGTCCGATGACAACGGCGTGTCGGCCTGCGGTCGGGACTTTTGATACCTCAAGCATCTTCATGACGCCAGCAGGCGTACATGGCACGAATCGTGGCCGCCCCTGCAGCATCAAACCCGTATTCTCCGGATGAAACGCATCGACATCTTTGGTCGGCAGAATTGCGTCCAGAATCTGCGTCGAATCCAGGTGTTTCGGCAACGGCAACTGCACCAGGATGCCGTGGACACTCATGTCGTGGTTCAGCGCAGCAATCAACTCCAGCAAATCAGCCTGCGTCGTCGCGGTGCTGAGCCGATGCAGTGTACTCCTGAGTCCCGCCTTCTGACATGCACGCTCTTTGTTGCGGACGTACACTTCACTCGCCGGATCGTTGCCGACAAGGACCGCCGCCAGATGCGGCACGATTCCCGTGTCGCGGATCAACCGTTGTGTTTCTGCTGCGACCTGATTGCGAACAGTCTCAGCGATGGCTTTTCCATCAATGATTTGAGCAGGCATGATTCATGAATCCTGGAATGAGAGACCGGATAGTCCAGAAAGGCGACGTCCAGGCAGGACAAAGCGGACTGTAGTGTAAGGTATGTGAAGCAAAGAGAAACGGACTGGAAGCGACATCGGACCGGCGATAGTGAATTTGCTTCAGTGTTAAAGGCCGCGAAGTCTGAAGAATTGACGTAAAGGTCCGCTTAAGGCACATCTCTGTATGAACGACTGACACGGATTCCTGGTCCAAATCACTCACGACCTGGCCGGGCACGTCTTAAACGAAACGTTTGTGCGGCCACACCCGCTCACTCGACGACTGGCGGCACTGCGGCGTCATCTGATGGCAACGTCCATTCCTGCTCCCCTTGCTTGCAGCTCCGCAGCCAACTCCACGAGATCAAATGAGGCTAAGATAATCGCGCCGACCACATCACGGGCGTTATGCTACGAGCCCCTTTTGGAGGTTCTGGCGGCGTCTCGATCACTTCCGCGTTCAATGGACTTCCATCTGCAGACAATTTGACTGCGCCACTTGATGGATACCGCGTGTCATAACCCGCAGAAGGTGGCAATAACCGTTTACGGCAAAATGGCGTGTTCGGTTCCTGGCATCTTTGTTTTCCCCGACGAAGCGTTGTCAATTTTTCATCCATCAGCTTCACGATATGAAGGTGAAGAATTTGTGATTCTTGCCAACGTAGATCTCGTCGATGACAATGATCTCCAGATCTCGCAGAAGTGGCTTGCAGAATGTCTTCTGCAGGTACTTCTTGTCGATGCTCCGAATCATCGAGTCACTGACGCCCCTATGCTGAGCCACATTCCGAATGGTCATCATCTTTCGCAGATCGACACGATCTGATTCTAACTCGCATGTTCAATTGATCGACAGATTCTGGGGTATCGTTTACGATTACGCAATTGAGGCGCAAGACCAGATCCCCATGAATTCAATGAAAGTGCCGTGCATCGGCCACACCGTCAATTTCTTGTGGACATGATTTCCTATGTTCAACGTCAAAAAATGGTTTTCACAGCGACTCGGTTCTTCACGGCGGCGAATTCGCCGAGAACAAACCGAAAATCTGGAAGTCCGAGTTCTGCTGTCAACTATCACATGGGCGAACTCAACTGGCGGTTCCTGGGGCACTGCGAGTAACTGGGATTTAGGGCGTGTGCCTGCCGCGAGTGATGACGTAACGATTCCTGACCTTTCAGGTAATCAGACAATTACGTTTTCTGCTGGAACCGTAAACATCAATAGCATCACGTCCGCTGAAGCAATCAGCCTGTCCGGCGGTACTTTGACTGTGAGCGGAAATGTATCCGATCAGTCCGGCATCATTCTCGCAGGCGGAACATTGGCAGGGGGTGTTGTTTCGGCAAACACAACAGTCGTTTGTACCAATTCGGGAGGCGTGCTGACAGGGATCACGCTGAATGGCGACCTGGACGTGTCACGTTCAAGCAGTGCCTACATCCGAATCTACGGCGGGCTGGTGCTGAACGGTACGCTGCTGATCGGAGATGCTGCGAACACAACCAATGGCCGAGTGTTTTTTGGTGACGGTGGCACTGCGCCGGGTTCACTGACTGGTATGGGAACCGTCGTGTTCGGTTCCAGCGCTTACAACTACATTCAGAACAGTTCGAATCTGACGGGAGCGACCGGTACGTTTACGATTGGTTCGAACATCGTGGTTCGCGGCAAGTACGGGACGATCAATAACTCCTACAGCAACGGGAGCCTGGTCAATCAGGGGACGATCAGCGCAGACACCGCCGGTGGCACGATCATCCTTGGTTACAACGGAACGAGTTCGTTCACAAATACCGGCACGATCAATGTCACCGCCGGTGGTCTGACATTTTATGACAACACAACACTGACCGGGCTTGGGACGATCAACCGAACCGGCGGTACGATCAATCTGGGCGGGACACTGGATCTGCAGGGCAGCACCTGGAATCTCAATGCTGCCACCGGATCGTGGAATCTGCTGGGCGGCACTGTGAAGAACGGCACGATCACGGAGACGGCCGGTTCGTTGCTGTTGCCTACCAATTCGGGAGGCGTATTTACGGGGATCACGCTGAATGGTGATCTGGATGTGTCACGTTCAAGCAGTGCCTACATCCGAATCTACGGCGGGCTGGTGCTGAACGGTACGCTGCTGATCGGAGATGCTGCGAACACAACGTTTGGCCGAGTGTTTTTTGGTGACGGTGGCACTGCGCCGGGTTCACTGACAGGTACGGGAACCGTCGTGTTCGGTTCCAGTGCTTACAACTACATGCAGAACACTTCGAATCTGACGGGAGCGAACGGTACGTTTACGATTGGTCCGAACATCGCCGTTCGCGGCAAGTACGGGACGATCAACAACTTCTACAGCAACGGCAGTCTGGTCAATCAGGGCACCATCAGTGCAGATGTCGCTGGCGGAACAATCATCGTCGGTGGCGACGGTACATCCGCATTCACAAACACGGGTTCTCTCTCTGCCGTCAATGGAGGAAAGCTGACCGTCCTGGCACCGTTGACCGCATCCGATTCCACGCTGATCTCAACCTCCGCCAACAGTACGCTTCAAGTGTCAGGGAGTATCCTGGTCACAACGAGCAACCGAGCCAAATACAACCCTGCGGGGACGGTCGTTCTTGCGGGTAACGGTACGGCAGCAGCGCCGCAGTTGCTGGAAGTCGTTAGTCAGGACTCGCTGCAGGCGGCTGGGGCATTCAATAACAATTCGGCGTACGGATTGTTGTTGCTGGCGAACAATACCTATGCCAAACTTGTGGACAACAATGATAACGCGATTGGTGTAACCGCCGAAGCGCTCTATTCGAATTCAATCGTTATCCCGTCTGGAACAACGCTGGATCTCAATGGCTTCCGAGTCTACACGCGGGCCCTTCAACAGATCGGCAGCGTTGTCAATGGGTCTATTACAGTCATTCCTGACAGCGGACCGATCGTACCAGGCACGCCGACACCTGGTTCCATCAATCCAGCCGGACAATTGGACGAGTGGACTTTCTACGGCCGCGCAGGGCGCTTTACGGCAGTGCAGGTTAATCCTGGCACAACTGGCAGTCCTGCAGCGGTGTCGCCAGTACTGAATTGGGGAAAGGTCGAATTGCTCAGCCCGGATAACAACATTCTCGCCAGTACGGTCAACACATCCGCGGGAACGGTTCTGACGTTACCCGCAACTTCGCTGCCAGCAGACGGCGAGTATAAGATCCGTGTTTCGGCTGCACCAGGCCATTCAGCGAGTTCCGGGAATTATGTCGTGACAGCCTGGGACGCAACGGTCGATGTGCAACCGCTTGTTCCCAACCAGACGCAGACCGGTTCAATCACGACGCCGTTCGGTGTTGATCGATGGACGTTTTCTGCGGCAGCCCACTTGCAGATTCAATTCGATTTGCTCAATCTTTCGAACAACGGGCTGACCTTTACGTTGACCGGACCCAACAACTACGTCGGCTTTACAAACCTCGTGGCTGATTCTCCCCTGCTGACGCTTCCTGCAGATGGCGTGTACGTGCTCGAAGTGAAGAGTGCGGCGGGAGCAACCGGCAGTTATTCCTTTGCCGTTCGTCAGACAAGCGTCACGAATATCACATTGGGGACGCCGTACACGGGCTCGCTGATTGGCAGTGGGCAGCCGTTACTCTTCAGCGTGGACGTCCCGACGGCGCAGGCTCTGTCGATCAACCTGGACGATGCCGCGACCAGCGGACGGACGGAACTCTACGCCAGGTTTGGAACTCCGCCCACGCGCGAAGTCTACGAAAAGGCGGCAACGGGACCGGGCCGCAGTCAAAATCTCTTCGTTCCATCGGCAACTCCGGGCACGTGGTACATCCTCGTCTACGGCGACAACATTCCTGCGTCCGGCAACTTCACACTCACCACGCGCGGTGCGGCAGTCACGATCACTTCTTCAACTCCCGATCGTGCCGGCAACTCGCAACCCGTTCATATGACGATCAGTGGTGCCGGCTTCAATGCGGCCACAACCGCCGTCCTGGTCGCACCAAATGGCACTACGACGTATTCGCCAACAGCACTGAGCATTGATAGTTACTCGCAGATCACTGTGGATTTCCCCGCGTCGCTGCCCGCCGATGTCTATTCGCTCCGTGTCAGCAATGGCTCAACCACGGCGACATTGGCGAACGCAATTACTGTAACAAATGGCGGTGCTGCACGGCTGGAAACGAATCTGATTCTGCCGCAGGCACTGGGCGTCCGCGCCGTCGCTACTCTGTTTGTGGAGTATGCTAACACGGGTGATGTAGCAATGCCCGCACCGTTGCTGTCGCTGCAAAGTGCCGATCCCGACGGCAGCGACAAACCAATCCTTACTCTGGATCAATCACGACTCATCCAGAACTTCTGGTCCAGCGGACTGCCGCCGGGAACCGGCAACAGCGTGTTGATCCTCGGCGGCGGAAAGCAGCCCGGAATCCTCAATCCCGGTGAACGGATCCGCGTCCCGGTTTATTATCTGGGATTGCAACCGGGAACAACCGACAACCTCATTGAACTGGAAATCCGTTTCTGGACTGAAGATCTTGCCGATATTGTGGATTGGCCGAGCCGACAGGAAGAACTGCGACCACCGACCATGAGTACAGAAGCGTGGTCCGCCATCTATGGCAACCTCACCGCAGGGATTCCCACCACCGGCGATTACGTCCACATGCTCAATGAGAACGCGAGATACCTCGCGCAGCTGGGCCAGAACGTGACTAGCGTCGATGATTTGTGGAACTTCGAAGTCCAGCAGGCGTACGGCTTCACCGCAATACCCACGCTTGATTCGATCACCGACGCGGCGATGCCCAGTCCCGGCGTATCGTTGCAGTTTTCCCGCACGTACTCGAATTCGATCTATTCCCGTTACCTCACCGGCCCCTTCGGTCGCGGCTGGTCGGCCCCGTGGCAGACGCGGCTCGTCAACGAGAACAACGGGGCTCTGGTGCAGATCGTCGGCCAGGACGGTTCCGCCCGCACCTTCCAGCGCGATACCCGTAACGGCAGCTATTTCTCCGGAACGGGAGACAGCGCATCGCTCGTTTCTTTGGGTAATGGCGTCTTTGAACTCCGCACGATCAGCGGCACCATCACGCGGTTCAATGGTGATGGCAAGATTGATTACATCGGCGATACCAACAGTAATCGCGTCACTGCTGGCTACGATGGTAGCGGTAGGTTATCGACGATGACCCATACCAGTGGGGCTGCGCTCACGCTGGTTTACAACCCTGCGGGCCTCATCGGCAGCATTACAGATTCCGCGGGGCGCGCGACGACCTATAGCTACGACGGCAGCAACAGCTATCTCACCACGGTCACCACTGCCGATGGCAAGGCGACTAATTACACGTACCAAACCACAGGCACCGTGCAGACCAGGCATGCCCTCTTGTCAATTCAGCGGGGTGGCACCACCCAGTTCTTCACCTACGATGCCCGCGGCCGACTCGATACCAGCTTCCTTAGCGGTCAGGCACAGCTCGTCGATTACAGCTACGACAACGCTGGCCTTGTGACAGTCGACGACGATCCCGCCACTCCCGGTGTCACACGGCTGTTCTTCGATCACAACGGTCAACTCGCGAAGACGTCGGACCCGCTGGGCAACATCGCGTCGAACGAGTTCGACATCAACTTGCGCCTCGCGAAAACGATCGGTCCGACTGGCGAAAGCCAAAGCTTCACTTGGTGCAACTGCGGCAGCATGACCAGCGTGACGAACGAACTTGGCCAGCAGACGTCATTCACCTACGAATACCTCGCTGGCAGCTTCTTCAAGCGGATGACGAGCTTTACCGATGCAAAGGGAAACGTCACCCGATACACCTACGATGCCAACGGAAACCTGCAGGCCACAATTTATCCGGATGGCTCCGTTGAGCGGATGTCGTCCTACGCGGCGGCTGGATTGCCAGGGATTTCTACAAACCGTCGCGGACAGCCATTGAGTTACACGTACAACACGCGCGGGCAGGTCACGAAGCAGACCTTTGCCGACAGCACTTTTATTATACTCGCCTACGACAACCGCGGCAACCTGACAGCGGTCACCGATGGCAGCGAGGTCACAGCTTACACCTACAATCTTGGCATCGACGGTGATCGCTTGAAGCGGATCACGTATCCCAACGGAAGGTACCTCGATTACACGTACGATGGTTTTGGTCGCCGCACACAGATGGTCGACCAGGACGGCTTTGCCACAAAGTATGAGTACGACGCGGCGGGGCGGCTCTATCGGCTGCGTGATTCCGCCAATGTCATTCTCGTAACATATCTCTATGATGCGGCGGGGCGACTTAGCCGCATCGATAAGGGAAATGGCACCTTCACGACCTACGACTACGATGCAGCGGGGCAGATCCTCAGCCTGAAAAACTGGCGGAACGCAACGACGCTCAACAGCAAGTTCGATTACACGTATGATGTTCGTGGTCGCCGCATCACGATGTCCACGCTGGACGGCAGCTGGGTCTACGGCTACGACGGCACGGGGCAACTCACCCGCGCGGTCTTCACGTCGCTCGACACGCAACAAATTCCGCATCAGGACCTTCAATACTTCTACGACGCCGCCGGCAACCGCACGAAAACAATCCTCAACGGCGTGATTACGAACTACGTCGCCAACAACCTCAACCAGTACACATCCGTCGGCGGCGTGGGCCAGACCTACGATACCGACGGGAACCTCACTTTCGACGGGGTAAATACGTACCTCTATGACCAGCAAAACCGTCTGATTCTATTCACTGGACCCGGAAGTAGTATTTTCTATGGATACAACTTCGCGGGCGACCTGGTCGAAGTTATCCGCGATGGAGTTCGCTCGGAGCGCGTCATCGATCCTCTCACGGTCAACGGTGTCGTCAGCGAATCGAGCACCAGCACAAGCGCTCAATATCTCTGGGGGCACGGAATCAGCGCAGTCACTTTCGGAAATAGCGGAATGCTGTTTCAGGAATCAGATGCGCTCGGCAATGTCGTGGGATTGACAGCAACAGACACGAATCCAGTGGCCAGCTATGAGTACGCACCATTCGGCACAATTCTTTCGACCCAAGGGGCCGTCCCTAATCCACTCCGTTTTGGTGGGTTCTTCGGTGTGCTTGCGGAAGACTCACGCTTTGTGATGGGGGCACGCAGTTATAGCAGCGAATCAGGACGGTTTACTTCTCAGGATCCTATTCGCCTCGCGGGCGGTGACCCAAACTTCTATCGGTATGCAAATAACACACCTACATTGTTTGTTGACCCGTCCGGTGAATCCTGGGTGCGCGTTGGCATGTTGATCATTAAATACCGCGAGCATATAGAGTTTGCGTTCGATGTGATCAACATTGTTTCGGACGAGCAGGAGCGTCGCCAGACTGCGCAAGATGAGCGTGATCGAAGGGAGCGCGAGTATCAGGAAAAATATCCAATCCCATGTGATCCGAAGTGGGTAACTGATGACTTTGGGTGGAAGCCGATTTACTGCAGAATTCCATCGAGATATCCGGATGCTCCAGTCCTTCAGCCCGATGGTGGGGTAGTTCGCGGTCCCGGTGCTCCCCCAGTTCCAGTCGTAGCTCCCAAAGACCCCAACGAAAAAACTGCGGGCACTGGATATGGCGCGCAGTCCTTTGTCGCCATGAATGCGGCGATTCCGTATCTGATCGAGTTCGAGAATTACGGGCCGGGAAGTGTCGAGGCGGATGGGACGCCGGCACCATCATCCCGTTGGGCGTCAGCACCCGCGCAGGTTGTGACCGTCAGCGATTTCCTTTCTCCGAACTTTGACTGGACGACGTTCCGGTTGAGCGAATTCGGTTTCGGCGACCTGCGGATTGTCGTGCCGTTCTCAGCCCAGCACTACCAGACCACACGGTCAATGACCTACAACGGGAAGACATTCAACGTTCTCATCGAACTCGGACTACGCCTGAGCAGCGGCGAAGTCTACGCGGCGTTCCAGAGTCTCGATCCAAACTCTGAATTGCCGCCCGATGTCCTGACCGGATTCCTTCCCCCCGAAGACGGCACTGGTCGCGGCAAAGGTTTCTTCGCGTACACGATCCAGCCAAAAGCAAACCTCGCCACCGGTGCGGAGATCCGTAATGTCGCGCTGATTTCGTTCGACAGTCAGATCTTTATCGCCACTGACCAGGTCGACCCGCTCGACCCAGCCCAGGGGATCGATCCCAACAAACAAGCCCGCATCACGATCGACGCCGTTGCTCCGACGAGTCAAATGAATGCTCTCGCGGCGACTTCGGATACCACCTTCACTCTCAGTTGGTCAGCCACCGATGATGCGGGGGGCTCGGGTGTCGGTTCCTACGACATCTTTGTCTCAGACAATGGCGGTCCGTTCCTGCAGTTGCTTTCAAACACGACGGATACCTCGGCGGACTTCACAGGACTGGGCGGACGTCAATATCGCTTCCGTGCGGTGGCTCGCGATAACGCTGGCAACGTCCAGTCGATACCTTCCGCCGTCGTTTCCACCACGACGGTCAATCAAGTTCCCGTCGTGACGAGCAACAGTTTCACTGTCGCTGAAAACTCCTCTGCAACGACGGTTGTGGGAACGGTGACGGGTAGCGACGCGGATACGTGGCAGACTCTGACCTATTCAATCGTCAGCGTTAACACCAGCAACGCCTTTAACATCAATCCTGCAACTGGAGTCATTTCTGTCGCGAACTCGGCCACGCTCGATTTTGAAACAAAGCCCATCTACGTGCTTTCGATTCAAGCCACTGACAACGCCGTGAACTCGGCATCCGGAACCGGCGAGGTGACCATTTCGGTTTTGGATGTCTTCGAAGCGACACCGTCGGCTGTTCAATTAATTTTGCCGATGTATCAGTATCCGCTGTCCGCCCCGAATACGCTTAGTAGTTGGTGGCAACAGGCGTTGGATGGTGCGACTGCGACGACGCCACTTACTATCGTCGCAAATCCAGCCAGCGGACCGATCTCGCCCGGACACGCTGACTACGCGAATTGGGTCACAGCATTGAGTCTATTGCAACAAAATCCGTTCATCCGAATCCTTGGATACGTGAAGACACGAGTTTCGCCAGGCTCTTCCGTGGTACGCACACCATCCGAAATTCTTGCGGACGTGAGTGTCTATAGCAATCATTTCAAGCATTCGACGACGGATGCCTCGCTGATCGGTGGAATTTTCCTGGATGAGATGAGTAACAACGTTGCTGATGTGGCAGCGTATGCGACGGTGGCTACAGGAATCCGGGGAACGACTGGGCTGGCGGGGCACTTCATTACGGGGAATCCTGGCACGGTCGTACCTGTGGAATATCTGAGCCAGAACACGGCGGACATGTTCGTCGTTCGAGAGGGAACACCGGATGATTTCCTCAGCAACGCTGTGCCCGGTTACGTCACTGATCCGGCTCACGACGCTCTTGGTTTTGGAGCGATGATCCATTCCGCCAGCGGCACTTCGACGCTTGCTCAGATGCTGCGTGAAACGAAACTGCGTGGCTTGGATTACGTTTTTGTCACCGACGACACTGGTGCCAATCCATACGACCAGAGCCCCGGCTACTTTCAGACGCTCTTGCGTGATATTCACGCGCCGTTCATCGCAACGACATCGTTTGGTTTACCGGAAAATTCGGGAGTTGGAACCATCGTCGGTGCGCCGGTTTCGGGGGATCCCGATGCGGGTCAGGTTCTGACGTATTCCTTCACTGGCGGAAACACAGGGAATGTCTTCACGATTGATCCGACTAGCGGCGTCCTGAGCGTCAACGTCGCGGCACTGAACTTTGAAGCTCTTGCGTCCTATTCGCTGACAATTCAAGTCAGCGACAACGGAATCCCAAGCCTCTCGGACACCGCCACGATTACTGTCAATCTGACGAATGTCAATGAAGTTCCGACCGACATTGGGCTGTCGAATACGACGGTTCCCGAGAACCAGCCGGTCGGTACGACCGTGGGAACCTTCAGCACGAACGATCCGGATGCGGGCAATACGTTCGCATATTCTCTTGTGACGGGCGCGGGAAGTTCAGATAACGCCAACTTCACAATTGATGCCAGCGGCCATCTGATTACTGCAGCGGTTTTCGACTTGGAATCCAAAGCGAGTTACACGATTCGTGTACGGACGACTGACCAGGGTGGCTTATGGTTTGAGAAGTCTCTGACGATCGATGTGAAAAATCAACCGGAAGGGACGTCTGGAAACGATGCCTTTACGTTGACGTACTCAGACAGCAACGTCGCGGTAACGATCTCGACCAATGCCGGACCGACCACCAGTCTGGGTACCTTTCCGCTGACCGCACCTCTCACATTGTTCGGTCTGGGTGGGACTGATTCTGTCAAGATTATTGGAACCAGCGGCAGTGATGTGATCGAAGTGTCCAGTTCAGGAGTCGTTGTGAATGGTGCCACACTGATCCTGAACAGTACAGAAAGCCTGTTGCTGGTGGGCGGAGCAGGGAACGACACCTATCGGTTTGACACCGACTATGCTCTGGGATTGATCTCGCTCGACGAAACGTCTGGCGGCAACGACACCCTCGATTTCTCGCTCACCGACACGATTGGAAATTCGATCAATCTGGCGGTTGCCACGACGCAGGTTGTCAATGCGAATCTGAGCCTGAATCTGAAGTCTGGCAGTACGTTTGACAACGTGATTGGTGGATTGGGCAATGACGCAATCACGGGTAATACCCTGGCAAATATTCTCCGTGGCGGCAGTGGTAATGACGCCCTGCTCGGTTCGAGCGGCGATGACCTGCTGGAAGGTGGTGCGGGGAATGATACTCAGGATGGCGGCGCTGGGAACGACACCTACGTGTATGATGTCGATATCAATCAGGGCACTGAGACTCTGACTGACGCGGTGGGGACAGACACGATCAGCTTTGCCGGAAG
>CAMAVB010000084.1 GCA_945861465.1 Candidatus Kuenenia stuttgartensis | reverse complement strand
CCATTCAGCAATGGAATAATGTCGGTTGTCGTCGAGCCCACATCAACCAGCAATGATGGTCCAATTGGAACCGCTCGCGCTGCCCACGATGCCAGTGCATGCCAGTTGGCTGCGGCGACAAGTTGAGACAATTCGATGGCATCATCAGGTTCCGCAAACTCCCCGGACGTCATCCATACCCGCAGCACGGAATCGGGAAACGCTGCGGCCACGGTGCGGATGATGAATTCGACACCTTCGGCTTTGGTTACAAAGCAGTCGGCAAGTTCCGCCGTCATCGTGAGCGCCACGATATCCGGTCGGATTCCGGCCAGCAGAGGCAGTTGCTGCAATTCCTGAAGCAGGCCGTTCTTGTTTTTCCAGAGCGCAAATGGGCGACAACTGCAGCGACCGTCCGATGTCGCCGATTTGATGTTTGCTCCACCAATATCCAGCCCAAGCGCTATCACAGGAATCTTTCAGTGTTGGAAATCAATCGCTCTACTCCGCACGGGGTTAAGAATGGCAAATTCGTTTAACCGCGTGGGCATCGCCCCGTATTTCGTATTTCGTATTTCGTATTTCGTATTTCGTATTTCGTATTTCGTATTTCGTATTTCAAATTTCAAATAGAATAATCGCGGCCCGCTGGGCACGCGGTTGAACGAGCCAATGCCAGCGACATGTGGTATCGCCATGCTCGGCGGCATTCCACCCTGGCTCGTCAAGGTGGAAGCCAAATTTGGCAACCAGATCGCGGCACCATTCCCATCACGCCGCTTTCCACTCTGGTAATGACTCGGAGGGCTGACGACGTCGCGGACCTTTGTGGCGAGCTATTGATGCCTCTCCGGAATGTTCGCCTGTCCTCGTTTTTCATAGTATTCTGCCAACCACTCATGAGCCGCTGAATTGCCAGGATCTTCCAACAACACGGCCTCAAGGTATTGGGTTGCCATGGAACGGGAGTAGTGTTTCATCATCATGATACCCGCCTGACACCTCAGCTCTGTGTTTTGAGGTTCAGTCTGCAGTTTGTTCAGGAGTTGTTCCATCAACTCAACCTGCTGGTCAGCTTCTTTCCAGCGAGCCGCGACTTCGGCGGCTTCGGTAGATTTCCCCAGTGCAGTCAATCCCTGACTATACTGATAGAGTGTTGCGGCGTCTTCAGGCCAGAGGTTCACCAGTGATTTCAAAAGTGTCGTGGCCTCAATCGCATGGCCGTCAAGCAGCAGTAACTTCGCCTGAGAAAGGCTGGCTTCAAAACAATGTGGATCGAGCGTCAGGCAGGTCGAGTAGTTTTTTTTCGCCTCACCGATGTTTCCCAGGCGAAACTGAGCGTCGGCCTGCTTCAGCCAACCCTGCGCGTTCAGTGGATACAATTCCGTACACAACTGAAAGCTGGCCAATGCCAGCTGCGGTTCATTCAGCTCGATATAACACAGCCCCTGCGGGATGAGTGTTTCCACGCGGCGATCACCGCGGTCCACCGCCTTCTGAAATTCATCGACGGCAAGTGACCAGTCGGCGGCCATCTGTGCGATCATTGCGCAATGGGCATACGGACGAAAATCATTGGGAAAGTCCTGCTTCCAGATTTCGGCCAGTGCTCGCGATTCGTCGATTCGAAACCGCGTCCGATATCCGACCACGAACGCTTCGCACACATCCTGCGGATCAACATCGTCATTCGTCAGTAACTCCGGAAGAAATGGTTCGGATGACTCCAGATCTCCGCTCCTCGCGGCTGTCAGCCGGCGTTCATCCTGAATTCGTGATTCAGGTACACCCGCATCCCTCAGCTCTTCGATCGTCTGTCGTGATTCTCTGACCAGTCCAGATTGCCGCTGCAGGCGACACAGCAGCAATAGCGTTTTCTGATTGTGCGGTGAATGCTGATTTGCCCGAAAAGCAGTCTGCAGTGCATCCGCGATCCTGATGTGGGATGCCTGGTTGGTTGCCTTCCACTGCAGACAGTACGTAACAATTGAGTTTCGTTGCCAGAGACCGATCGCGACAGCTGTCGCAAGAAAGATCATTCCTGTAAATTTGAGCCGACTTGTTTTTGTAAGGGACGTCGACGTTTTCGATGACTTGGTTTCATTCACGGCCAGCTCCGTCGCTCTCATCCATGCGATACAATTTCGATCGGCCTTCCACGATGCGATACGTACTTCCGGGGGCGACATCTTCGAATTGATACTCGCCGCCCGATATCCATTTTACCGTGATACGTCGAATTGTCTGAGCGCTGCCGAGTCCGATCGTGACTTTTCGCTCGTTTGAACAGTAAAAGCCATCACCAGCCGACAGTTGAAAGACTCGCTCAGTCTCTGGTTGACCGTCCTTTTCCGAAAATCCGACACGAATCACAGTACCGATGCCGCTTCGGTTGGAAACCGTCCCCGACAGACAAAGTGAAACGAAATTGCCTGCAGTCTTGGTGCAATTTGACAGCAGTGCAGGCGGTCCGTCAAGGTGGGTGATGATCAGATCATCTTTCCCGTCCGAATTCCAATCGAGCCGCGCCATGGCTCGTCCAAGTCGGGGAACCGCTCCGTATCCTCCCATCGAATCTTGTGGCAGTATCTGGAACCGTCCGGATCCCCTGTTTTGGTATGATGCTGGCAACATCTTCCAGGGGATGTCCAGGTGAGAATAGTCATCGACATGACCGTTGACAAGCACAACGTCCAGATGACTGTCGAGATCTGCATCGACGAACTGGGTCCCGAACGACAGCATATTCAACGATCCAGCTGCCACACCGGAAACGGCAGTTACGTCTTCGAAAAACCCTTGCTCAGAAAAGGAGTAAAGAGTATTCGTTTCCTCCAAAAAGTTGGTGACGAACAGATCGAGGTGCCCGTCTTCGGTGACATCGCCTGCGGCGACGCCCATGCAGGCCTCTGCGCGACCGACGCCGTTCAATGCGCATCCTCGCAGAATCGCTTCTTCAGTGAACTGCGGTATGCCATCGTTTTTCGTTCCGTTGTTCACGAAATACCAGTTTGCAGTCATGTCATTTGCAACAAACAAATCCATGGTTCCGGATTCATCGAAGTCTGCTGCCAGGATACCCAATCCCGGACCTCCGCTGTCCTGAATCCCGGCTTCCGCTGTCACGTTGATAAATTCACCGGCCCCATCGTTCATGAGGCACTGGTCGGCCTCACCCTGAAAAATATCCGGACCGCAGGCACGCACAAGGCGGTCTGGTCCACTTAAACAGGAATGCACGAACGGCTCGTTTCCGGCAAGATAGTTCACGTCATACAAGTCATCGAAGCCATCAGCATTCAAGTCAGTCAGCAGGCAACTTGTGGTCCAGTTTGTCAGCTGCCTGACAGCTGGTGGAGTAAAATCTGAGTAAGTACCGTCACCATTATTGCGCAGTAATTGGTTCGCACCGATGTTGGCAATATACAAGTCCTCAAACCCGTCCGCGTCGTAATCTCCGACAGACGCGCCTTGACCTGGGCCGGAAAAATCTGCGCCGGAAATACTGGAAATATCGTCAAAACGGATCATCTCCCGGTTGCGGTACATTCGATTTTTACTCCGAATGTCCCCGTCCGGAGGCAAGGCACTTCCATGGACAAAATAGAGATCGGGTTGACCGTCGCTGTCGATGTCGGTTACTGCGACGCCACCCCCGTTTACCTGGTAGAGCCAAAGTCCGCGTGGTTCTGATCCGAAACCGCCGAAGTATGGAGTCGTAAGGCCCAGCTGTGGAGCGAGATCTTCAAATCGAATCCGGCTGGTCGTCATCTGCAGGTCCGGAGATGTCTCTGGTCTTCCGGGACTTCGTTTTGAATCCAGAATCCTGCCGCGACAGTCAAGCCGATCAACCACGTCTCGCTCGACCTGATATTCGGCTGCCGCAGCACGCTCGCTGAGCCGCGCTGCATTCTCGGCAGCTCCGGATGAATCCTGAGGATGATATGTCTGCAACGCAATCCACCAGGCCCATGCTTCCGTCGGTCGGCCAAGTTGTTCCATGAGTTCCGCAGCACGCCGCATCAGTGCGGCGTCGCGATGCTTAAAGAGCAATCGCCGCAACAACCGTTCTGTCTCGTCGAGCATGACAGCCCTGGCAAGAAGCAGCCGCGCGAATTCGGTATCGCCCGATTCCGCGAAGATGGAACCCATCAGTTGACACGCCGCCCGATGATTCGGTTGCAGTTGAATGGCCTTGTTAAGATGATCAACTGCATCCTGCAGGTTGCCAGCCTTGACACTCAGCTGAGCAAGGACAAACTGCGTATCCGGATGCTCCATTGCCTTTGGTGCATCGCGCTCTGCCCAAAGTCGCAGTTGTTCGACGTCATCCTCCGCCAGCAATGCACGGCCCAATGCCGGAATGGCATCCTCGGGAACTTCAATTCCGATTTCAACGGCCTTCGTGAGTAGACTAACAGCTTCAGGATTTCTGTTGCTGTAAGCCTCCAGGCGTCCCAGAGCAGTCATTGCTGCTGCTTTGTCTGTTTCTTGATTCAATGCAAGTTCAAGGACCTTGCGGTCCTCCAGCAATTCCTCCGTTGAACCAAGCATTACAAGTTCATCCAGCAGAAAATTCCTGCTGCGAACAAGCGTGAACAACGGTGCCAGTGACTCGAAGCGTCGGCCGAGAACAAGCAGGAGATCCGCGTATTGACGCTGGAACGCTGTATTCGGGGGGGCGATGAGTGTCAAACTCAGCATCGCTCGACGAGCTTCATTGAGGCGGCCGAGCTTTAAGGAGATTTTTGCGACACGCTGGATTGTCTCGGTATCCTGCGGCGATAACGCAATGACATGAAGATAATGATCCAGAGCTGCCGGCAACTGATCCAATCGTTCTGCAAGGTCAGCGGCCAGCATCAGAACGGCGGGTTCGTCGGGTGCCGACTTCAGGATTTCAATGCATCGTTCATACGCGCGATCAGGATTACGGAATTGCTCTTTCTTAGCAAACGAAAGTTCCGCCTGCGGATCGACAACCAAAAACCGATGCCACGTGGTTGCTCCCAGAACCACAACCACGACAACTGCAATCCAAAATACGAGACGTTTGGACATCGGTCGGGAAACCAAAAAAAATGTCGGTGGCTGCGAATGCAGCCACCGACCAAATTAATCAACACGTTCTTGTCTTGCCGGACCCGACGTTGCCAAACATCCCAGCACAACTTCAGTCCCGGGCAAACATCCAGGCAAGCGAGTTATGACTAAAACTCTCCAGGGACTTCCGTGCCGGATTTTGAGCCAAGGGCACCCCAAATGCCGTATGGACTCCTGCCTCCGGTAACCTCGCCACCATTGTAACTGGAGTTTCCTGAGTCGATGCTCTCAGATACGAAGCGAACTGATCCGTCACCCAGCAACACTTGAACGCCGCCTGTATGACGGCTTTGGCTGGAATAAATACCCCATCGCCCGTCCCACGCATCGTTAGAACATCGTGGACTGTTAGGTGGCAGCACAGTATTGATCCCGGTGTTCGACGTGTTGGCATCACACCATCGGTCGCCCGACCATCCTACTATCTGAACGGAAGGACCAAATTCATTCTTGTTCGCCGGGTTTAACGCAAGATTACAGGCGTTCGGATTGGTATCTGTACCTGTCACAACGCCCGTGCTGCCAAGCTTTTCTCTGCCGCCGGTCGTTCGAACCAATTCGGCCATCATGACGGTGTTACTTGAACCATCAAGGTCATCTGCGAAAGAGTAACAACGTTGGAATGTAAACATGCCGCGTGACGACTGTTGCCCGTTTTCCGCACTCTGAAGCACGCTGTCGCCGTAGCAGAATCCGTAGTTGTTTTTCGCCGCCGGACTCCGCCCGCCATTCCACGATTGTTCAGGCTGACTGTCAGACGGGCAAAGGTACGCAGGAATCTGTGTTCGCCAAGGGGTATAGGCATCTTCCCAAGGGTATGGTCCATTTGGTCGGAAAGTTGTTCCATTGAATGTTCCACCAGTGGCAATCTGCTGTGCCAGATTCGCTTGCTCAATGTAAGGCAACAGCGGAACCAGCCCACCCAATCGATTCCAGTTGGACTGCTGGGCCAGCGGCATCCCGGCATTCGGAGTGTTGATTGTGCCTCCTTTACCGAAACAAAACCTGTTATACACGTCGTGATAATTGTGAAGCGCCAAGCCCAGTTGCTTCAGGTTGTTCTTGCACTGAGTGCGGCGTGCTGCTTCTCGAGCCTGCTGAACGGCAGGCAACAACAATGCAATCAAGATGGCAATAATCGCAATCACCACCAGGAGTTCGATCAGCGTAAAGCCAAATCTCGAACGTTTAATTGAACGAACAGAAATCGGCATAACAAAATCTCCAGAAAAAGAACGAAAAGTGAACTTCGGAAAATCCTGAACAATGACAGATGGCAACCCAAAACCGCTTTTCCGAACTTAAAGCGGAGGCAGATACACGAGGGGGAAGAGACAGTGAACGCGGATCAAAAAAGCGGACGTACAATTTGACGCAGAAATCGAGCGTAGAGAAATTTCAAAGTACGCCGAATTTCAAGCTGTAGCGGCAATTGTTGCAGATCGTAAAGAATGGCGTCAATTGATTTGCTGAATTACTTAGCAAATTTGCTGAATTTTCCGCCTCATGACTGCAATTCCACCAGACTCCTGTACACACGAAGTGTGCAAATGAATACATACGTGAGCGGTCTGGGAACAAGGCCGCGTTTTCATAGGTCGGGTCTCCAGGGCCAAGCTGGTTTTGAACTATCCTGGAAACCCGTTCTACAGTTTTTTTTCGGGACAGGCACGAATGGGAGGCTATTCGGGAAGACGTTGGTTCGCTCCGCAAACCAACGTCTTGATACGAGAAATGCCATCATTGGAGGCGACTGAAATGCGATGGTTCGAGGAGCGAACAACGACTATCCAGTTCTCGGATCGCCTCTAAATCAACAGACCGCTAGCCCAAGGTTAGAACGCGACGCTAATGCGTTCGGGCTGATAGCCGGAACCCGGAAATCAAATTTTCACAGAGCACCAGGTTGCCTTGAGCGTTGGAGCCACGAAAATCGCTTGAGAATCGGCAGCTGGAGAGTTCCAGTCATATTCTCGTTGGGAACTCACTTGCCAATGTCATAAGGAGCGGTATCATCTTCGTCCGGTGTTCTGACACTGAGTTTTAGTTTTTTGCATTTTTATGGGGTTTAAGCTGTGAAGCGCGCATTCCTGGCCATTTGTTTTGTTTCATTGATGCTGCCAATCAGTGGCTGCGGTGAGGCAACTTACGACATTCCGGAAATTGATGCCGAAGAGTCGAAGAAACATAGTGAAGATATGAAGGCGAAAATGGAGGCTGAAATGAGGAAGAATCAGGGTGGTGGTCAGTAGTAATCGGCCTACCTAAGAGTTTGGCAATGGCCGATTCGGCGTGCATGTATCCAGCAATGCGAAGGTGGGTAATCAGTCGTGAAATCTGCCGCGCCAATGTTCGTTTTTGTATTGCTCTTGATTTGCGTTTCCACGGCTACCGTTGGTCAGGATCGCGTTTCTGACTCAGGTGCGATGCCTTGGGACGATCAGTTCGCAGCTTGTCGCAACGAGGTCGTAAGGACTGAGACAGAAATATGTGGGGCACGATTCCATCGTGCCTGGCACGTTAAAAACGTGCCCCACGTCCGGAAGACGACAGTTATTTCTGCGCCGATCCTGACGGTTCCCCAATTTCGCCCCGCGTTGGGGATCGATCTGCTGCCGCTGAGGGATCTCATCGTCGCCCGACACAGCGACAACCCCACGATTTTCGATGCTGAAAAAGGCGTCGAATTCGCGTTTTTTTTCCGCAAGGAACAAGCTGACTGGTCTGCGTTTTATTGTGGAGAGCTTGTCATCCGCGTGAGTACCGTGGCAATGGCGAGCCACTCGCTTTACGCCGAGTTGCTGGCGATTGACGGTACAGCGGCTGCCCGATGGTCGATCACACTTTCGAATCGAGAAGTGAAGGAGTTCGTGGAACAGGGATTTGTCGATCTGCGACTTCCACTGCGTTGCGCCGAGTCGTCTCTGAAGTTGCGGTCTTTGGACAAACTCTCGCTTCAGCTGAAGTCGGCTGCTGCTGCAACCACGACTCGATCTGAAGTGAAGATGAGCGATGTATTGCATTCGATCCGGATCGCAATGCCACGTGCATCATCGGACGCTTGTCCAGCAAGTCCAGAAGCTCTGGCTGCGGCGGCGTTTGACTGGTTTGAAAAGTACAGAGACCCGGACTCCGGATTAGTTCCGGATCGTGCTCCAAATCGGATTTTTGTCGGGCTCGGTCCACAACGGCAACTTTGCTGCTCCATCGCTTCTGTTGGCTATTATCTCAGTTTGCTGCCGGATGCAGTTGCAAGAGGTCGCATGGACGAAGAGACCGCGCGGCGGAGGGTGGAACAGGTCCTGAACTTTCTGGAGAGTCACGCTGAGCATCACTCAGGATTATTTTACCATTTCATCGATCTCAAGACGGGAGAGCGTTTTTTCGAGTGTGAATTCTCTGCTCTCGACACCGCAATACTTCTCAACGGCTGCATGGTCGTTTCGGTGCGGTTCGGTGGAAATATTGCCGAGATCGCCGATCGTCTCATCGATCGCGTTGATTGGACCGCATTTTGCCTGCCAGCCACTGACGGGAAGCCAGCGACGCTTTCAATGGGCTGGAAGCCGGGGACGGGGCTGCTCGCTCCGATGGACATCCGCTCGTCCGAGTTCGCGATGCCCTACATGCTGGCAATCGGTGCAAAACATCATCCGATCGATGCGCAGCTGTGGGACGATACGAGAGTGGAAAAAGGAGTTGTCGCCGGTATTCCGCTGTTGAATCCAGGGCATGGCCTGTTCACTTCCTACTACGGACTGGGCTGGCATTCTCAGCAGTTTTGCCGCAGCATCAAGGCCATGGACTTGTGGCAGAATGCCGAAGCGAGTGCTCGTGCAAACAGGGCGTTCTGTCAATTGGAAGAAAGCAAGACGTACTCGCAGGCCAGCGGCAACTGGTGGGGCATCAGTGCCGGAGACAGTCCGGATGGCTACTTTGCGCCTGGACTTCTTCCGGGAGCTGGACGGGGAACGGTGTGGCCTGCCGCGACGGTTGCCGCGATTCCGTGGGCTGAATCGCAAATCAAAGTGGATCTTGTTTCGTGGAGACAAAGCCCGATGTGGCAGTATGTTTCCGGGCCATACGGCCTTGCTCCGTTCAATCTCGAACGCAATTGGGTGGGAGAAGACCTGATCGGAATTGATATCGGCAGTATGGCGGTCAACATCGTGAATTATCGACATGGAACAATTTGGAATCTCTGGGAGCAGCATCCGGTGGCCCAACGGGCGATAGGGAAACTGGGAGAAGTCGGAAATTGTAGAATTCAGAATACACCGTTCGTCAGACCCGGCCTGATCGGATGTAGGATGGACATTCATGTCCGTCGTATGACCATGAAACACGCTCGAATCGAAAGTTATTGTGACTTTGCACCCGTTCGATAGTGCGATAGTGCGACGGTGCTTGGCGAATATCTCGGACATGAATGTCCAAGCTACAGGAAGGAATAAGTGGGGCACGATTCCATCGTGCCGGGCACGTTAAAAACGTGCTCCACGTCCGGAAGACGAGGGTTTTCGGTTGATGAAAACTAATACACGCGGGCTTGCGATCAAGGTGCTTTTTTTTTCGGCGGCAGCTTTATTGATCGCGGCCTGGCTGTGGCAGACGGAAGATCCTGCAGAGCTGCTGGCGGATGCCGGACGGGAATTGCGGGCTGGTCGTTTTGAATCTGCCGAACAAAAAGCCATGCAAGCGGTGAGCCATGATGGGACACAGCCGAAAGGCTTTCTGATTGCGGGAGAAGCCGCCGCAAGAAGCGGGCGATTCGAGCAGTCTGCGGAGTACTATCGATCCGGAGCTGAATGCGAACAACGTCCCAGAGAGAAAGCTCAATACTACTTTTTCGCTGCTGAATCGTACATTCAATGCGGTCGTTTGACGGATGCCGAATTCCTTTATCATCAGGCACTCACCGCAGCACCGAGCCATGCCCTGACGGAAGACAGACTGGAGTTCCTGTACAGAACAGAAGGCCGGATTACTGAGTCAACCGCAGTCCTTGAACGGCGGGTGGCCCTGAATACCGCCAGTTTTGAGCAGCTTCTGAATTTTGGGCATCCAAACCGCCAACGGAAATTTCCGGAGGAGCTGCTGAAGTTCATGCCACAGATCGAACGCGACGTGTTGCCGCTGCTCGCATTCGCGAAAGAGTCGTTGATCGATGGCAATCGCGAGCTTGCTGAAAAACGGCTGCGACGGGTCGTCAGCCAGTTTCCACAGAATTCTGACGCACAGGCGGAGCTCGGCAGACTGCTTCTCGACAACGACCAGGAAGCGTTTCTGATATGGTATGGTGCATTGCCGATTTCATGTCGCGATTCGCCTCGAATCTGGATTGTGCGCGGGCTTTGGGCTGAGCGGAATTCCCTGTGGCGTGAAGCGGCCTCAGGCTTTCTGCAATGCCTGAACACCGATCCGTATAATCGGGAGGCGACGTTTCATCTCGCGATCGCGCTGGCTCAGATGGGTCATCACGACGATGCTGCATTCTGCAGCGAGCAGGCACGAAGGCTGGAATCGATCGAGAGGACTCTTGATGAAATCCATGACGACAAGCAAACGTTGAGTAACGTTGTCAAACTGGTTCCGATGCTGCTGTCAGTCGGACGATCCGCCGAGGCAGCGAACTGGCTGCGGTTGGCGCACGAGCGATTCGGCGAATTGCCTGAACTCCAGGCGGCCCGCGCAAGTGCCGCGATCAGGACAGCAGACTCGCATGCGTGGCCTGCCATGATCCACAGGATTTACGCGGGAAAGTCGGCAGATCCAGTTCCGCAGCCGATGTCTGTGCCAACCTTCAATCCGCAACCCGAAGCTTCGAGGATCGCTTTCGACTCCGCGACCTCCGAACTGGGCCTCACGTTTGAATTTGTGAATTCAGTCGCAGCACAAAAACCCCGGAAAATGTTTCAATCCAATGGCGGCGGGATCGGCGTGATTGATGTCGATGCTGATGGCTGGCAAGATTTGTACTTCACTCAGGGAGGAGCATGGCCGTCCATTGCGAACTCGCCTGGCCCCAACGACCAGATCTTCCGAAATCTCGGGGGAACGAAGTTTTGTGACATTACAGCCGCCACGGGTGTGATCGATCGCGAATTTGGGCAAGGTGTAGCGATCGGTGACCTCGACGGTGATGGGTTTGATGAGATCTATGTCGCCAACATCGGTGGCAACCGTCTGTTTCGCAGCAACGGAGACGGAACGTTTATCGATTTCACGGTTGAAAGTGGTCTGGCAGGAAACGAATGGTCGACGAGCTGCGCGATTGCAGATTTCGATCTGGACGGGAACTCCGATCTGTATGTCGTCAACTACCTGAGTCTTGACGATGCAGCGACGGAGATCTGCCACGAAAACGGAAGGCTGCGAAGTTGCCGATCAGAGGGATTTGCCGCGGCGGAAGATCAGCTTTATCTGAATGGCGGTGACTGGAGTTTTGCAGACATCAGCGCCGCAAGCGGAATTCTGCAGCCAGAAGGACGCGGACTCGGGATGATTGCCGCAGACATAGACGGTGACGGTTACCTGGATATTTTCGTCGGGAATGATGCCGTTCCAAACTTTCTGTTTCTGAATCGCAGCGACTTTGCACAATCGGCAGCGGTCAATGGAGTATCATCTTTCGCTGCTGCGGATCGAATTACTGCGCTGCGACGAGCAACCGGACAGGGTGTTCATTTTGACGAGTCCGCTGTCCGAAACGGAATTGCAACCGATGACGCAGGAAGAGCCCAGGCGTGCATGGGAATAGCCATGGCAGACTTCAACAATGACCAACAGCAGGACGTCTTTGTCACAAATTTCTACAACGAATCCAACACGCTTTATCTTGGTCAGGCGGAAGGGATGTTTGTGGATCGGACACGGTCGTATCAACTTGCTCAACCCAGTTTGTCCATGCTCGGATTTGGGACACAGGCTCTGGATGCAGATCTGGATGGTGATGACGATCTCGTCATTCTCAATGGCCATCTGGATGATCTTTCGGCAAGCAATGTGCCTTATCAGATGAAACCACAGGTCTTTGAAAATCAGGCTGGGCAGGTATTTACCGAGCCCGAGTTGAGCGACCAATTCTTCCGCGACCGTCACATCGGTCGCTCACTTGCAAAGCTTGACTGGAATCGTGATGGTCGTGAAGATCTTGTGGCCGGACTTCTTGGTGCTCCATCCGTACTCCTGACAAATACAACGCAGCCAGCCGAGGGTTGGCTGGGGCTCCGGCTCATTGGGACACAGTCCGCGCGAGATGCCAAAGGCAGTGTCGTGACGGTGCAAGCGGGCGCAACTTCGATGTCTCGCCAATTGACGTCCGGCAGCGGGTTCCAGGCGTCTAACGAACACGCACTGAGATTCGCAATTGTCAGCTCAGCCACCAACCCAGTGGTGGATGTTACCGTTCGGTGGCCGGATGGGCAGCAACACAGCTTTCACGGTGTGACAACGGATCGCAATTACATCATTGTTCAGGCTGGACGTGACGATCCGGAACCACGACTTCCGATGCCATTCATTCCGTGACCCGCTGGAGCCCATGGCGTGGAATTAATGAGCGGAATGGCGCTAGTGATTTGTCAGTGATGGATTGATGGGGGGTGTGCCACTGGCTCTGCCAGTATTTCATGCCGATGGACAACACTGGCAGAGCCAGTGGGACACATCGAAGCACGGTTGACAATGCACTAGCCACCGGTAACGGTTCCTGAAAAAGCAGCAAAACACCGGCGGTTAGCGCAGTGCCGCTCACCAAACAACGCTTAGCTCGAGGCCATTGTAGCCCATGGCGGCAGCGTCAAACTTCGCTTTCACAGTTCATGTTGAGACACTTCCCGGGACTACTTTTCGTCAGGGCCGAATGCGACTGCTGTGGGGTCGTTCAACGGAAATATCTTCCTTACGCCCGCTTCGGTAACGTCGGTGCCTTTGATCTTCAGTGAAGCCAGGCGTTCAATTCTGGAAAAATCCATCAGGGTCGAGTCGGTGACCTTGCTGCGGTTTGCTTCCAACCCAAGAAGTGCAGGAAACCCAGCCTCGCCGCAGCCTGATCCAGTAAACCCGGTACCCGAAACATCTAAGTTTGTCAGGGCTGGCAACGCGCCGAGCTCGCAAATTCCCAAATCAGTCAGAGCGGCATTCTGTGGCAGCCTCAGCATTTCCAGCTTTGAAAGTGCGGCCAGAATGTGCATTGAACTGTCGGTGATTTTCGTCCCGACGATTTCCAGTTGCAACAGTTTTGAATTCGGCGAAAACAAAGATAACCCATCATCAGTGATCAATTCTGATCCAACCGCAATCCGAGTCAGGTAGGCTGCTGCGGCAAGTTTCGCCAGCCCCTTGTCCGTGATCTTCGTTCCGACCAATCCGACCGATTTCAGATTGGGTATTGACAGAATTGTGCTCAACGAATCATCCGACAGGCTGGTGAAACTCAAATCGATCGCTTCCAGCTTTGGATGGTCCTTCAAAGCGACGATCGAAGTGTCGTCAATGCTCTCCGCGTGAGTCAAATCAAGCTGTCGAAGATCCGGAAGCCCCGACAGGGCCTCAATGCTCTTTGCCGTCACAGCCGAACCTGAAAGGTTGACGATCTGGAGCTTCTTCATGGCAGCGATTGCGATGATTCCCTTTTCGGTGACTGCCGGAGCCTCTGCGTGAAACTCTTTAAGGGTCCCGTATTTCGCCACGAGCAGAATGTCTTCGTCGGTGGGCTTGTAGGTTCCAAATCGCACGGACTGCACGTTGTTCTTCAGGTCCTGCGCAAACAATACGCCTTTGGCTTTCAATCCCGTGGAGTCATTGACTGCGTTTGACTGACCGGTTGTCTCATCGCGCTGAGTACATGCTTGAGACAGGCAAACAAGCATGATGGCCATTAGACAGCGAATTGAATGGCGGGACAACATAAGAAGAGTACCTTTTGGCGTGGACGATTTTTTCAACCGCAGTCCTGAGTCAACGAATCCGGGGACTGTAGCAGAAGTGCATCCCAGCTTCAACAAACGTGACATGGGCAGCAAGGGTCTTCACTGCAGCACCCAAAATGCTGTCGGAGCGATGATCCGTGTAAAGACTGCACTGGACCTTGCTGTTCTGATGCGACAAGTCAAGGAGCGAAGCGATTGTGAATCTTCGAGCGATTCAAAAGAGAATTCTGGATCGTGAAAAATCACGACGAGGCCAAATGTGCGATGGATCACTGCTGAGCATGAACCCTCAACAACGAAAACTCGCCCAACATCACCGTCGTGGTGATGTCGGAGCGAGTCCCTTTGGCAGTTGGGATACCCCGAGCTTGAAACGTGCTCTCCATTCACTCCACGTTTTTCGCTGTTCGGGTGGTCGTGATCATTCTGCAACGCAGGAGAGTTCTCACGAACTCTGCTACATATTCTGAATCCGACTAAATTCGCGCCATGCCAAGAGCACGGTCAACAGGAGCACCAAACAATGAGCGATCCGATGGAAGTGGTGCCCGAGTGTCGCGTGCCGAAGAAGGACGGTCACCAGATCGTGAATCATTCAGCGCACCTGACTGGTTGCTAAAGTAGGGACGTCGCAGATCAAGATCGCGCTGGTTGTAGCGTGATGGATACAGATCGTTCACAGGATTTCGCAGGGCGGGACGCTGAGTCCAGTTGTCATCTTCATTTTGGTAATCGGCCCGACGAAACGGATCGGCAGAATTCGACCTCGTCGTACGAGGCGACCAGTCTCCTCCAGTTCCGTAGTTCGGGCCGGAATTGAAGCGCGCATTCGGATTCTGATTGAGTCGGCACTGGCCATTCGGGCAGTTTCCACTTGCACTCTGGCCGCTGGCACACTGACCGTCAGCACATCCTGCACATTGTCCGTTTGCACATGTCGAGCATTGTCCGCTGGCACAGAGACCATTCGCACAGGCACCATTCGGACAGCTACAGTTGCGACAGGTTCCGTTTGTAGAGTTACCGTTCGCGTTTCGAAGGTTCGGACAGTTCCCCGTCGCACACTGGCCATTCGCAAATCGGCTGGAATACTGATTCGTCGCTGCGGGTCGATTTCCGCTCCACTGCTGTGGAATCGGCAGACCGAGAAATGAGCGGGGCTGGTTGGCACGCGCTCCGGAACCACCGTATGGTGATCGAAAGTCCTGAGCCTGTACAAACCCTGGGGCGACAAGCAGGATGGCAACACACATCGTTGAAACAAGATTGAAAGTCTTCATGGTCATTCATTCCTTTGTTATCAGTTCTCAGTTGGCAAATTGACTGTGACTCGTCGATTGGCGACGAAATCAATGTTCGCTGTTAACTCGATTCCACACCGAGTTACTCGAACTCTGAAAACCAACAATTGCGAACCCTGTGCCGGAATCGCTGCGAATGGATTTCTTCAGGATATTCACGATCTTTCGCATCATTGCGATGAATCTTCAATTGCGAATCGCGTCAATCGGATGACAGTCGTCGTCGAACTGAAGTCGTCTTTGGAGTTCAGTCGCTCCGCCGACTGAGATTCCCTCAACAGACACGGTGATACCAGCGCAGTCCGGTGGTGCATCACGCTGGCGGCTGTATTGGAAATGCCGAGAATTCTATTCGCCTGCGTTGCGACCGAGGGCGATGTCGAAGTCGTTCATGGCGGGAACCATCATCGCGATGGCCGTGAATCCGTAGGCGACGCAAATCCAGAAGCAGACGCCGAGACTGCCGCCCAGCAGGAAATCGGTGATCGCGTAAAACGTCAAAAAAGGCAGAATGATCGATGCCAGTGTCAGGGCACCGGAGGGGTTTCGATACGTCAGTGACGAATACAGTCCCACGCTTCCGAATCCGATGAACAGAATGAAGCTCTGCAGTTGAATGGCGAACGAAGACCGTGCCTCCACGAGCAGCAGCATGAAGATAAAGATACCGACAAACAGAAAGAACATGGTGCCCAGACTGTGCCCGATCGCGGTTCTGGAATTCTGATACGTCAGTCCCGCATGGATCCCGAGCGTCACGGCAAAAAGATTTAACACCAGAAAAGCGATACCTAGATAAAGTACGTTTTCAGGTGTCAGCGTCGGTACTCGCCCCAGCCAGGCCATTCCGATGATCATCAGCAACGGCATTAGAATCATTTCGCGGGCATTCCACAGCGCGCCGCCGATTTTGCCGAGGACGAATTCGTGAGGACGCAGGTCGGTGACGAGCAGAATCTCAAGAGTCCCTCCGTCGCGTTCGTTTGTGATGGAAGTCACCGCCTGAGCGTTTGTCAGCAGCAGACTCAGGATGCCGATGCCGAGGAACGCAAAGGCCGGCGCGGTGACCATCCCCAGAATCAGGCTATTGTCCCGAGACGACGTCAGAATCGCAGAACCAGCAATCAGCAGCGCAAGTGTCAGATACGCCAGTTTAATCCAGATCATCCGCCTCCCATACGCGCGAGTTCGCATCTCGCGCCAGATAATCGGGCTGTCCCAGACGATACGATGGACACGACCCCTGGGCGGCACGGCAATCTCTGCAATGTCCCCGTCAGATGCCTGAATGCCGTCCGCCGCAGTCGTTGTCAAAGGTGTCGATTCCGCCACGGACTGATGCAATTCCGGCGACGGGTTCCAGCGGCGCAATTGTGAAATCGTGACGACCGACAGGATGGAAGACACGGCGAGCAAAGTGGCGACGGTGGGCAACGCAGAAACGACAATCGGACCGAGTTCGGGCTGACTCATCGGGTCCAGCACATGAATCATCCCGGCATAAGGCGAAGCCAGTGCGAGCGTCGGAATTACGAAGGCACCCAGTCCGTGCGCGACCAGAACAAACAACACGATCCCGAGCACACTGATCGCCAGCGTCTGAAATGTCTTATCACGCCAGAAGGCCACGAAGCATCCCCAGCATCCTGCCGCCAGCGCTGCCGACCCCACGATGGCCTCGGCCCACAGAATCTGCGACCACGTGATTCCGCCAAGGAGTTTGAGAAAGCAAAATACGGGCAGCGAAGTCGTCAGGAGCACTCCGACGATCAACAGACTCGCGAGGAGTTTTCCAACCGCCAGTTCATGATTCCGCAGGTCCGTCATTAACAGCAGAATCAACGTCCTGCGGTCTTTCTCCTGAGCGACATTAGACGCGGTAAAAACCGTCGCAAAGAACATCCCCAGTGTGAGTTGCAGCAGGGCAAAGACCTTGAACGTCATCGCACTGAACGAAGCAACATCGCCCGCAAACAGGACATCCTGAAAACCGATTGTCGCCTGGCGGATGCTGTAAAACAGAATCAGCAGCCCGGCGACAAATCCGGAACGCATCAGGTAATGACTAAGCCGTCGCGGCGCGGTCAGCGCTTCTCGAACAAAAATTGGACCGGCAACCACTCAGCTGCTCCGTGAATCGTCTTGTCGTTGGAACTCGGCACAGGCCGCGGCTCAGCAAACGTTAAGAGTTTTGTTTTCGTGAGAAGATTCTCGCAAAGCGACAGATGTCCGTCGACGGAGCGGCGGACCTACGCAGCCAAGCCGCTTCGCCGACACGCATCAGACGCGCCGGCGAAGCCGACAATACGATATCGTAAAATTGATTTGCGGGCGAGGCCCACGTCAAGTAAAAGCTGTACTCCAGCGAACGCACCCCTGTGGGCAACGCCGTTAAGGATTTGTCGTCGTCTTTTCACCGGGTTTCTCGAAGTCCCTTCTCCCCCTTGGTAAGGAGGAGAAGGAGGCCGGATGAGGGGGTTATTCGCTGGATCTGATGCTGTCAAATACTTAACGGTGTTGCCCTGTGGGCTGTACTCCCGGGCGAACTATTTCTTCCGTGACCGACTTTCCCGAAGGAACAGACTTTCGATTTCGAGGTGCATTTCGGGGTTTGATTCCCATGCGGCCTTGAGGGGATAATCGGCTGGTTCCGTGGCGCCGGTGTTCTGATGCACGGCCTTCCAGTATCGCGTGGTCAGCAACGCTTCCTCCAGATAGGAAGAATTGTCGACAAAGAACTTCGGGTATTTCTTTGCTGCTTCAACCCACCGATTCATTGAGATTTCCAGCAGCCTCTGAGCTTCTGAAATCCGACTCGTTCCGTCAGGTAAAACCTCAATGTATCCTCGACCTTCCGCATATGCCTTTTTCGCGTCAAAGAATGACTTGTGAGCTTCGATCGTGACCGGGTCCGCTTCGGTTTGTGCAAAGTCACGCCAGTATCGATAGTGAACCATATCGACGCTGCCGGTCCAGACTCTTCTTTGCATGCCAATGTCGATACCATTGGCCTTCGCCATCGTCTCCAGATCTTCGTCTGAACTGTTGAGCATATATTTTTGGTTGTCCAGCCCGAGGAATTCGTATTTTCCGTAGACGTTCATCCACTCATCGTAGGCCTGCCTCCAGATCGAAGCCGTCAGTGTTTCACCGACGCGTTCCTCAGCCCCGGTCGAGGATTCGTCGGACACAGTCGCGGCAGTCGGCGGTGCGGCAGTCGGCGTTGCGACTGAACCAAAAAATTTACCTTCCTTCGTCAGAGCCTCGGCATAACTCATCAGAGATTTAACAGGCCCCTGGCGGAAGAACACATGAGTCATGCCCTTGACTTCGACAAGACCGTCATTGTCATCCTTAATATTTGCGGCTTCAAAGTGCTTACGGGCGACCAGATAGCTGTCGACTCCTTCGTTGTTGATCTCGCGATCCGGCCCGTTGATCCCTGTTACTGGATCTTTGAACTTGTCGTCCGGATCATTCACAAAAAACTCACGGAAGAATTTCCTTTCATCAGAAACCCCCATCTTCTTTTCAAGCACTTCGCCCACATTGTGCTGGAGAATTGGGATTGTGTCATTCCGCGATGTCCCGCGTTGCAGGAACTTGATGCCTTCCTTGACCCAGTAGAAACGGTCATCCACTTTGTCCCATTCCCGCGATACATTGTATGCCAGATTCCAGCCCTGAAATTTCCAGATCTGCACATAATGTGGCTGGAGCAGAATGATCGAATCCACTGTCGTGCGTAACTTGGCCCACTGTTTATGTTCCTGGTACTCAATCGCCTTCAGATGCAGCAAACTGGCAGCTGGACCGCGGAGTCCGAGCAGCACAAGATTCATGACGGAACTTGAGGGATCAACTGCACCCAGTGTGGCTTCACCAAGGTCATAGTCCTGGCGAAGTCGACCGAGCTTCCCGAGGCCTGATGAGGCGACTCCAGTGGGGCTCTGCTGCACAGGGAAACCGAGATAGACAATCGGGCCCAGCAGCACGATGATGCCGACCGCATAGAGGAGTTTACGTTGTCGAGAAGTAAAATTGTTCATTTCGATTCCAGCTCCCGGAACTTCAGCAGAGCACCAGCAATCAGGACACAGGGGATAAGAAAACCCAGACAAATCAGAAACGCGGGCACAACGGTCTCCGCAAATGGCACATCAAAACCGTTTTCCACAAATCCGGCCGCAGAGTTAAAGATACTGAAGTCAGGCACGATCTGGCTAAATCCCCACAGAATTGCCCGTGGCACAGCATCGATTCCCTGCACTACGCGTTGCGTTGTTTCAGACACATCCATCCCGATTTGCGGGTTGCGATGCTGAGCCGTCATCACGGCCGAAGCGATTGCTCCCATTCCCTGCTGCGTCGGACTATACAAAATCTCTTGCATGAATTCGTGGAAGAACTGCCCCACAATGTAGAACGTGAACGTGAAAAACAACGCCACCGGCCCCTTCACAATACAACTGACAGTCACACCCAGCACGATGATCAGCATCATCATCAGGGCCGTATTGACCAAAGCCTTTCCATACCCAACCATGAAACTCCGGTCCGGTTTGCGGATAAATAAGTCAGGTCGCGCCATGCCCAGATACATCTGCTCGTTCAGGCATGAGACTTCCACCCGCAGGTGACCTTCCTGAGTGAGATCCTTGATGAGATCCCGCTCCATCATCCAGCCTTCGTCGTCCGCAGAGATCAGCAAATCCTTCTGAATCAACGAGTCGAAAAAATGGAACCAACGCCGACCGTCAGCAACGGACAGTTTACTGCCAGCCACCTTCAACTGACCGGATGCCAGCTGTTCTGCCAGCACATCAACGACCAGAGCGGAGTTCTCCGCCGATATTTTACCTTCAGATTGCAGCTGTGTCGCCAGATCGAACTTTAGTCCATCGCCTTCAACCAATTGATCAGCTTCGTTCAGCTTTTCGAACAGACTTGCAAGGAAACGACTCTGCGTTTCAGCATCCGCACTGAAACGGACCGTTCGCGGCACGAACTTCACGTTCTGCGCTGCACCTTCGTGGTATTCGGCCACATGAAACGACGGCAGTGGTACTTCCAGCTTAGGCAAATGTTCGTACAGCGTGTCTGCTTCCTGATTCAGAACGGCAGCAAGCTTTCGGAGCGATTGAGCAAAAGCTTCATGCAGGCCCGGCAGTGTCTCATTCTTATCTTCAGCCTCTGAACTGATCTTGGTGATCAGGGCAGCGCCTTCTTCGGCCACTTTCTGGAAGGCCAGCATTGCAGATTCCAGATCCGCGTCTTTGCGATAGCGCATCACACCTGCGGCGTAGACAGCGCCCAGTTGCAGTCCCATATAGTCCGTAGGCTGGAGTTCAGCGGGCTGCTTGTTTTTCGCTGCTTCACCATCTGCAGAAACCTTAGTCGCAAGTTCATCAAGGCGATTTGCCGCTGTCCTGAACTGGGCATCGCGAAGGGCATCTGCCAGCGGACGTAACGTTTCACTTTGCGAGAACAGACCAAAAGCTTCCTCGCGTGGATTATTCGACAGTGTGTATTGAGCCTGTAGACCTTCGCGAATCGAAGATTCACTGCCTTTGATCGTTCGAAACGACTCGAACCGACATTCCATTCTCAACCCCTGAACCTGCAAGGTCCCGGAACCATCTCCAGCGGATTTTGTTTCCATGACGAGAGCGGAGTCGTCAATGCCTTGAAATACGAAAACACCCCGGGCACGTGTATTGCCTTGAATGTGGGTGCGAAAATCCCAGACATCGCCCACATTGATACCTTTGAGCGACGGCTGCCCCTCCGGATTGACGAACTGCAAATGCCCGAAAACCGGAACCCGGCAAGTCAGCTGACTTTTTGCTTCCAACGGCAACTGTCGCACGATCCAAAGATAGCCTATTCCACCCATCGCGACGAGCACGATCAAGATCACAATTCCCATTCCAAAAATGCGGCCCAGCACAATTTCGATCCGCCGCGCCGGTTTGGTAACAACCGTATGTAACGATCGAACGCGAATGTCCTCCGGCAACGACCAGCAACTGAGAAAGAACACGACCGGCAGCATGAGCCAGGAAATCGTCTGCAGAATAAAGGCAATATGGATGCCCACCTGCAACTCAGCTCGTTCGTTCGAATCGGTCAGGAACCAGCCTGCGAACATCAGCAGGACCGCAAACACGGCGAACACCAGTAATGCTTTACGGCGAACGGCTTCTTTGAGCGTCAGATTTGTCAACGCCAGGACGCGGCGCGGGGAAATCGATCCGGCATCTTCCAGAAAACTTAACAGTCCCTTGAAGAAGATCCCGATCCCGGCGACACCGTTGCGGGCGACCGACAACAGCATCGAAATCAGCAGACCAGAAGCGCCGAGGATACCGATCAAAATCAGCCACAACTTCAGGCTTTCTGCCAAATCCCGAAGCGTGACCGGTGCTACATCAAAGTCCATAGGGAACGTTTCCCGATTCGCATTTTGAGGGTGATCATTGAAGAATGAATCGCCCAGACTAGATAACAACCAAAGTTGGAACTGAATTCGCAAGAATTCAGTTGTTCGAGCAAGACGACTGAACTCATGCGAATTCAGCTACGATGTCTTAAAGCCTCACAAGGCACTCGCTCGCGATTGTTGCGAACGCTGCACCTCGAACCGCGACGCTTCATGCCTGACCGCCGGATTTTCCGGCGATTTCTTCCGTGGTGAATCGGCGCCCTGGCCGCTCACCGCTTTCGCGAACTGTTCGCAGGAAGAGTTCCTCCAGGTCCGCTCGAGGTCGGCTGAACGCAGCCTCGGTGATATTGTGTTTTTTCAAGACGTCACGGATGTCCGACATCGCTGCTTCGCTGAGATTAGACGTACGCATCTGCATCTCGTTGCGGACCTCCAGCAGATCTTCCACTCGTCCCAGTACTTTGAGCTCACCCTGGAACAAGACCGCGATGCGATCACAAACGTCCTGAACGTCCGCCAGCTGGTGGCTGCACATTACGACCGTTTTCCCCTGTGCCTTAAGTCGCAGAATCAGGTCTTTCATTTCTCGTGTACCGATAGGGTCCAGTCCGCTCGTTGGTTCGTCGAGCAAGACCAGGTCCGGGTCGTTGATGAGGGCCTGAGCAAGCCCGATGCGGCGCGCCATGCCCTTTGAGTATTCCTTCAGTTGCCGCCGACGAGCCTTGCCGAGCCCCACCATTTCGATGAGTTCATCGGCACGCCGATTACGTTCGGCGGCAGTCATTTTGAACAGGCGACCGTAGAAATCCAGCGTTTCGTCAGCGTTCAGGAATCGATACAGGTAAGATTCTTCCGGGAGGTATCCGATTCTTTCATTCTTGGAAACGTCTGATGCCGACTTGCCAAGGATTGTCATTTCTCCGGAGGTCGGGAACAGCAACCCAAGCAGCATTTTCATGGTCGTCGTTTTTCCGGAACCGTTCGGTCCCAGCAGTCCGAAAACTTCGCCCCGTTTCACATCCATGCTCAGGCTTTTCACCGCCTGAACCTTCTTGCGACCCCAGAAGTCACGGTAAATCTTGGAAAGGTTGCGGATCTCAATCACAGCGTCGTTTGACATGTCGAGTCGTTTCGCACACAAAAACAGAGGATACAAAGTTGCCTTTCGCCCGTGTTTTAGGGGCGAAGAAGGCAAAACAGACGGGTTCCACCGGTTCCACGGAACGGCGGCACGACGGTCTTACGCTGGACCTGGAGTGTCCGTTTGCGCAAATCCTGCGAGGAAGTCTGAGGAAGTCTATTGAGATGTCAGGGTCGATGGAAGATTTCAACTCCAGACCCCAGTACAACGCCTTCCCGCAGCTTGACTGCGGAAATCTCGAGGAAGCGGACAGCCTCACCGAATTGCGAAAGCAAGTCACTGTCTATCGTTCGCTGACCATCACGAACCGCAGTCAGGATATCCCGCCTTTGACGACATATGACCCACTCGGTGGAAAGTGACATTAACCCGCAGCGTTACACGCAAGCTCTTTAATCATGCGGAATGACTTGCGAATCGCGATCACTTAACCTCCGACTCCGACGGCCTGCGCAGGATCATTGTGATCTCATTTCCCGTCGAATTGTGACGCACCTCATCAATGAACGCATGAATCAACCATAACCCACGGCCGCATGGTCGATCAAGATACGCGGGATCTGTCGGATCGGGGATTTTTGAAGGGTCGAATCCCGGGCCCTCGTCACGAATGCAAATTTCCGCCATCTCCTGGGACGTGACTGCGCTCACATGCACCTGACGATTTTTGAAAGGCAGCTGCTGACGGCGTTCTGTTGCCAGCGCATAGTAGGCATTCGCATCATCGCCTTCACGCAGCGCGGATGACACTTCAAGGTTGCCATGCAGAATTGCATTTTGCATGGCTTCGTCCAGAGCCATCGCCACGCGCATCGCACCGCTGGCGTCGCGCAGTTTGAAACGCTCAATCATACGCTTGATCTGCGCCACCAGGGGAGCCACAAGCGATCCTTCATTCGGCACCATAAACTGCACTTCGCTGCGAACAGCACAGGCAGAAAGCTGCGCGCTGGCACGATCTGCGTGTGCCACCGCCAGCAGCCGCTGCAGCGTGGGAATCAGGTCTTTCAGGTTCCGTTTCGGAACATAACTGGCCGCACCCTTCCGCAAGGCTTCCGCAGCAATCTCTTCACTGCCGAAGCCTGTCGCCAGAATGACCGGGATGCGAGGAAATTCCGCATGGACGGCTTCGACAAGTTCTAGTCCATTCATTTCCGGCATGTTGAGGTCGGTGATGACAACATCCGGAGGCGTGTTCCGGATCATCTGCAGCGCTTCGCGACCGTTGACCGCCATTACGGCACGATATCCGGCGTTGTCAAGCAACGACCGAAACAGTACCGATTGAGTCCGGCTGTCTTCTGCGACAAGCACTGTTATTTGCGAATCCACCATCGCCTATCACCCAGCCTGTAAGGAACCTATGTCGATACCGTTTCGTCGCAACCAGGCATTCTGCCGCCATCAGGGTATTGAATCTGCTGCCAGAATACCTGGCTCAGTTGATTGTTCTCCACAGATTTGAGGAAAATTATCTGCGTACGCGGCCGCAAATGTTTCGCGCGGTTGAAAGTGACATGAACCCGAAGCGTCAACGAGGGCTGAAATCTCAATCCCTCGCTGACGCTGCGGGCATACGATCCAGCGCTCGCAAATTTGCCATTTCTGACCGTGCGGAGTAGAGATCATTCAGACAACGGTTCGGCTTCCGCGATTTCTGGTAAGGCGAGCGGCAGATCAGAATTTACCTGCTGTACGACGGACATCCTTGTCCGTCGTTTGTTTCGGCGGACTTGGAAGTCCGCTGTACGGTAAGAACTTATCCGCCGCTCGCCTAACACCTTGTAGTGTGCCCACTGGCGATCCCGCATCTAAAATTCACAAACTCAAGTCGCCACAGAAGGACATCCGGAACATCGTCTGATTTTCCGATACCATGGGCGCAGTGCATCGGGCGAACAACGACGAAAAAGATCACCTCATGTTATCACACGTTAACCACCTGAATCGCCGCGACTTGATCCGTATCGGAGGTGCAGGATTGCTCGGGATGAATCTGCCTCGATTGCTCCGAGCAGAAGATGTGCAGCCGTCGGCGAAGACAAGGTCCGTTTGCGCGAAGTCTGTGATCTTTTTGTTCCAATGGGGCGGGCCGAGCCATGTCGATATGTTTGATATGAAACCAAATGCGCCGGACGGATACCGTTCGCTCTACAAGCAAATTTCTGCCTCCGTGCCCGGCATGTTTGTGTGTGAGCATCTGCCGGAAACAGCAAAGATCATGCACCGTGTGGCACAGATTCGCACTGTGCATCACACGATGAACAACCATAACTCCGCAGGCTACACGGCTCTGACGGGTTTTGAGCCACCAATTGACGATCAACGCCTGCGAGAGTCGCTGGATCTGTTTCCGGGATATGGTTCGGTCGTGGATGCGGTTGCTCCCAATACCAACGGCATGCCGACATTCGTTTCCTATCCGTACCAGATTGCGGATGGCTCGACGACGCCCGGTCAGCGTGCTAGTTTTCTCGGCAAGCAGCACGATCCCCTGTTTTTTCGGAATGATCCGAATGATCCGGACTTTCGATTGTCGCAACTGAGTCTGCCGTCGGACATTTCTCTCGCGCGACTTGGAGATCGACGCGCGCTGCAGCAGGTGATCAATGAACAGACCAGAACACTGGATCAGTCCGCCGCCGCTCAAGGGCTGAATGCGTACTACGATCGCGCTCTGGAAATGCTTAACTCCAAAAAGGTCCGAGAGGCGTTTGATCTGTCGAAGGAACCCCGCGATCTGCGTGCAGCGTATGGTCGCACGACATACGGACAGGGTTGTCTGCTGGCTCGGCGACTGGTGGAATCGGGCGTGAAGTTTGTGACGGTCTATTTTGCACAAAGCATCGGTGGACGAAGCAGGAAAGACGGTGGATGGGACACGCATGGTTTCGACAACACGCGGATGTACGAGATTCTTCCCGAATGGCATTTTCCGGTGACCGATCACACACTGCCCGTACTGTTGAATGATCTCAGTGATCGCGGCTTACTGGACGAGACGCTGGTGATCTGGATGGGTGAGTTTGGACGAACGCCAAAGATCAACGCGAATGTCAGTCGGGATCACTGGCCAAAGTGTTACACGGTCCTGATGGCAGGCGGCGGTGTTCAGGGCGGAGCGGTCTACGGTGCTTCGGACAAATACGGTGCTGTTCCCGATCGCGATCCCGTCACAACCGGAGATCTCGCCGCCACGATGTACTACGCGCTGGGAATTGATCACACGATTGAAGTCCACGATAATCTCAACCGTCCATTGCCTATTGCCAAAGGGCGCCCCGTAACGGAAATATTCGCCTGATCCGTTTCGGCGGCATCGTTGAGTTCAAGGATACCCATGATCATGAGATACGCCCTCGTCCTGTTCGCGCTGTTGAGAGTTCTTTGCAGCCCAGCCTTCGCCGCAGAGACCACGCGACCGAACATTCTCTTCATCCTCGTCGATGATCAATCACCGTTTGATTTGAAGTGCTACAACCCACAATCGCCACTGGAGACGCCGAACATCGATCAACTGGCGCGGGAGGGGATGATCTTCGACGGCGCTTACCATATGGGCTCGTTCAGCGGCGCGGTCTGCACTCCGTCGCGGCACATGATCATGAGCGGTCGCACGGTGTGGCACTTGCCGATCGCTCCACAGGCGATGCAGAAAGGGCTCTGCCCGCCGAACGTTGAGCAGCAGACTATTCCGGCGGTCTTCAACCGCGCCGGCTACGCGACGATGCGCACTTGTAAGCAGGGAAACAGCTACGAAGCGGCGAACCAGATCTTCACCGTGCGCCATGATGCCACCAAACGCGGCGGCACGCCTGAAACCGGCAGTGCGTGGCACGGCGATCGCGTGATGGAATACCTCGCGGAGCGTGAGTCAATGAACGACACGAAGCCGTTTCTCATTTACTTCGGCTTCTCGCATCCGCACGACGAGCGCGACGGCACGCCGGAATTGCTCGCAAAGTACGGCGCGGTGAATCACACCGAGAAGTCCACTCCGCCGCCCGCCAATCCCCGACAGCCAGCGCTGCCGCCGAACTATCTGCCGGCGCATCCGTTCCATCATGGCCATCCCGGCTTGCGTGACGAAGTCGCCGTCAGCGGTGTGTGGGAACGGCGCGACGAACAGACCATCCGCAACGAACTGGGGCGTGAATTCGCGTGTAGCGAGAACATCGACATTCAAGTCGGCCGCGTGCTGGCGAAACTCGAAGCGATGAGCGAGTTGGACAACACCTATATCATCTACACCGCCGACCACGGCATGGCGATTGGCCGCCACGGCTTGCAGGGCAAACAAAATCTCTACCAGCACACCTGGCGCGTCCCGTTCCTCGTCAAAGGCCCCGGGATCCAGCCCGGCAGCCGCGTCGAAGGCAACACCTACCTGCTCGATGTGCTTGTGACTCTCTGCGATCTTGCAGGGGTCGCCGCACCGGAAACGAGCGAGGGCCTCAGTTTCAAGCCCGTGCTCACAGGGGAGAAGTCAACCGTGCGCAATGTCCTTTACGGCGCGTACAACGGCGGCACGAAGCCGGGTATGAGATCGGTCAAGCAGGGCGATTGGAAACTCATCAAGTACGACGTGATGAACGGCTCGGTACGCGAAACGCAGTTGTTCAACCTCAAGGACAACCCGCACGAATTCCTCGTCGAACATCACGACGCGAAAGTGATTGCGCTGACCGGCTCAACCCCCGCGAAGCATCAAGTGAACCTCGCCACGGACCCACAACACGCCGCAAAGCTCGCCGAAATGGAAGACTTATTGCTTGCGGAAATGCGCCGCCTGCACGACCCATGGCGTCTGTGGAACCAGCCGAACGATGGGCTTACGCCGCCGCCGGAAGGTCCGCCCGCCGGGCAGGGCAAGGGCAAGGGCAAGAAGAGGTCGAATTAGCCGCGCCTCGGAAACCATGACTCGGAGCAACCTCTCGATGTTTTGTCACACCTCGAAAACTGACCTTAGGACTGAGACAGAAATAAGTGGGGCACGATTCCATCGTGCCGAGCACGTTATCAACGTGCTCCACGCCCGAAAGACGACAGTTAATTCTGCGCCGGTCCTTAGCTGCTTTGTGCTCCTTGTGGCCTTTTGTGGCCCTGCGC